>NZ_KV823508.1:0-67402 GCF_001815965.1 Corynebacterium sp. HMSC22B11
ACGCCGGGCAGACACACTTTTTGCTACTTAACCCGTTGGCGGTGCATCGGGGGAGTAGAGGGGGATACTGAGTGTGGAATTACAATCTTGTATTCCGGGGCTCAACATGTAGTGGCGAGCTCAAATCACCACCTGCGCTTTTAATACCGACAACCACAATATCTAGTGTCTTGCGCACCTATGTGGCCCAAAATATTGTGGCAATACGGGTTGTGCGAGTGGTGACAGGTGTGTAATCTCAAGGCAGTCAACACGCCACAGACTCCGCCCACAGGGGCGGCGCGATACAGGAGATTTGCGCGGATATGATCACCGTTTACACCAAGCCAGCTTGCGTCCAGTGCACCGCAACCCAGAGGGCTCTCGACAAGGCTGGGCTGGAATACGAGATGGTCGATATCAGCCTCGACGATGAGGCCCGCGAGTACGTCCTGGCACTCGGCCACCTCCAGGCTCCGGTCGTCGTCTCCGGCGAGGACCACTGGTCCGGCTTCCGCCCAGACCGCATCAAGGCGCTGAGCACCGCGGCTGCCTAAGTCGCCGAGTGTCGCAGCAGCCTGAGGCGTCGTCACCGGACATCCTGCTGCAGCTCACTCAAACTTTCTAGCCCCGCGCCCAGCCTGAAGTGCGAGGCCGGGACACAATTCTGCGGGCTGGATGCCCGCGCCGCCTCCCACGCTAGGAGCGGCACCTCAACCGCCAGCGTTAGAAACTTTGCGCTGTCTTTACTTATGCCTGATTTCGCCTCACGCGGGAGCGGGCCCAATGCAACAGCCCAGGTGGGAAGGGCCCACTGCGCCCCTGCGTCAGCGCTGCACCCACGCGGGGAAGCCACTGGAAACCAAGAAAGGTCACGGTCGTCGTGCGTCAACTGCTCGTAGACACCACGCCCTTGAAGGTTCCCGAATTTCGCCGCCTATGGCAGGCAAACATCGTCACCGTTATCGGCGCACAGCTCAACATCATCGCTGTTCCTGCCCACATCTACGCGCTGACCGGCAGTTCCGCCTACGTCGGACTCGCCAGCCTCTGCGGCTTCGTCCCGCTGGTGGTCTTCGGACTCTACGGCGGTTCCCTCGCAGACAGCATGGACCGCCGAACCCTGCTCCACATCACCACCACCGGCATGATTCTTTCGGCGGCAGGATTCTGGGTCTTCGCGGCGACCGGTGGCGCCTCCGTGTGGCCCTTGCTTGCCCTATTCGCGGTGCAGCAAGGATTCTTTGCCGTCAACCAGCCCACCAGGGTTGCCATCATTGCCACCCTGGTGGGCAGGCAACAGATCGCCGCGGCGACCAGCCTTAACATGACAGTCCAGCAGGCCGGAGCGATCGTCGGTCCGGTGCTGGGCGGCATGTTGATTCCGATCCTCGGGTTCAGCTGGTTGTACTTCCTGGATTTTATGGCGCTGTTCGCCACGCTCTACGCCGTGCACCGACTGCCCGCGTTGCCGCCGCGGACTACCGATGACGGACAGCCCGCGAAGGCGGGGATCGCCTCCGTGATCGACGGCTTCCGGTTCCTGCTCACACAGCCGATCATCCTCATGACTTTCGCCATCGACCTCATCGCGATGGTTTTCGGCTCGCCGCGGGCACTTATCCCGCAGATGTCCGCCGAGGACTTCGGGGAACAGGCCAGTGGCGGCATCATGTACGCGCTACTGTTCGCGGCCCTGCCCGTGGGCGCAGTCCTCGGTGGACTGTTCTCCGGCGTGGTGACGAAAATCGAACGCCGCGGACTGGGCGTGAGCTGCTTCGTTGGGCTCTGGGGCGTGGCGATCCTCGTCATGGGACTGGCCGTGTCTGCAGCGAATGGCACAGTGGGATTGTGGGCGGCGGTGGCCCTGCTGGCCTTCGCGGCGGGTGGTGCTGCGGACATGTTCTCCGCGGTGCTGCGCTCCACGATGCTGCAGGAAGCCGCGACCGATGAGGTACGCGGCCGAGTGCAGAGCGTGTTCTTCGTGGTCGTCGTCGGCGGTCCCCGAATCGCGGACGGCCTCCACGGCTGGGCGGGCTCCCACTACCCGGCCGGCGCCGTCACCGCAGCAGGCGGTGGCTTAGTCATCATCGGGAGCATCGTGATGCTCCTGGTCGTGCCACGTTTCCTGACGTGGACGCCAGCAGCCGCCCTCGAAAACATCGAGGCCGAGCATCACGGGGATGCGGCTCAAGGCATTCAGAAAGAAGGATCTTAGAGTTCACATGCTCATCACGTACTTCTCATCAACGACCAACAACACGCACCGCTTCGTGCAAAAGCTCGGGCTGCCGAATAAACGCATCCCGATCTACCGCTACGAGGAACCGTTGGTGGTCGATGAACCCCACGTACTCATCGTGCCCACCTACGGCGGTGGGGTGGGTATGGTGGGGGAGAACTCCCGACCCGTCCCCAAACAGGTCATCCACTTCCTCAACGAGAAGCAAAACCGGGATTATCTGCGAGGGGTCATCGCCGCTGGCAATATCAATTTTGGTCCAGATTTCTGCCTCGCCGGGGACGTCATCTCAGCCAAGTGTCAAGTGTCCTACCTCTATCGCTTCGAAATGATGGGCACGGAGCATGACGTGGAACGGGTCAAGGAGGGCCTCGCAGAATTCAAGCAGGCCATGATCGCCGAAGGCACCTGGGAATAACGGCCCCGAACGCCACATTAAAACTAAAAACAACGCACTACCGCCAGCTACTGGCGTCGTAATAAAGAAGAACATCAAGAGAGGACAATGATGGCCGAGAACTTTGGCAAGACTGTCGCAGAGCCAGTCAAGGAGTCCGAGAAGCTGGACTACCACGCGCTCAACGCAATGCTGAACCTGTACGACGAAAACGGGCAGATTCAGTTCGACGCGGACCACAAGGCCGCGAACCAGTTCTTCCTGCAGCACGTAAACCAGAACACCGTGTTCTTCCACAACCTGGCGGAAAAGCTCGAGTACCTGGTTGAGAACAAGTACTACGACAAGGAAATCCTCGACAAGTACGATTTCCCCTTCATTAAGGCGCTGTTCAAGCAGGCTTACGCCAAGAAGTTCCGCTTCCAGTCCTTCCTCGGGGCGTACAAGTACTACACCTCCTACACCCTGAAGACCTTCGACGGTAAGCGCTACCTCGAGCGCTTCGAGGACCGCGTCTGCATGGTCGCCCTCGGCCTCGCGGATGGCGATGAGGAGATGGCGAAGTCCCTGGTGGACGAGATTATCGACGGCCGTTTCCAGCCGGCGACCCCAACCTTCCTCAACATCGGTAAGGCACAGCGTGGTGAGCCGGTGAGCTGCTTCCTCCTGCGCATCGAGGACAACATGGAGTCCATCGGCCGCTCCATCAACTCCGCCCTGCAGCTCTCCAAGCGCGGCGGTGGCGTGGCACTGCTGCTGAGCAACATCCGTGAAGCAGGCGCGCCGATTAAGCACATCGAGAACCAGTCTTCCGGCATCATCCCGGTCATGAAGCTGCTGGAGGACGCCTTCTCCTACGCCAACCAGCTGGGTGCCCGCCAGGGGGCCGGCGCGGTGTACCTCAACGCCCACCACCCGGACATCCTGAATTTCCTGGACACCAAGCGCGAGAACGCGGACGAGAAGATCCGCATTAAGACGCTCTCCCTCGGCGTGGTGATCCCGGACGTCACCTTCGAATTGGCCCGCAAGAACGCGGACATGTACCTGTTCTCCCCGTACGACGTCGAGCGCGTCTACGGCAAGCCTTTCGCCGACATCTCCGTCACCGAGCACTACGACGAGATGGTTGAGGACCCACGCATCCGCAAGAAGAAGATCAACGCCCGTGACTTCTTCCAGACCCTCGCGGAGATCCAGTTCGAGTCCGGCTACCCGTACATCATGTACGAGGACACCGTGAACCGTGCCAACCCGATTGTCGGCCGCATTACCCACTCGAACCTGTGCTCCGAGATCCTGCAGGTCTCCACGCCGTCCGTCTTCAACGAGGACCTCACCTACGAGACCATCGGCGATGACATCTCCTGCAACCTGGGCTCCATGAACATTGCCATGGCGATGGACTCCGCGGACTTCTCGAAGACCATCGAGACCGCAATCCGGGCGCTCACCGCTGTCTCGGATCAGACGGACATCGACTCCGTGCCGTCCATCCGCCAGGGCAACGATCACTCGCACGCCATCGGGCTGGGGCAGATGAACCTGCACGGCTACCTGGGCCGCGAGCACATCCACTATGGCTCCGAGGAGGCACTGGACTTCACCAACGCCTACTTTGCTGCCGTGATGTACGAGTGCCTGAAGGCCTCCAACAAGATCGCGATCGAGCGCGGCACGGCATTCCACGACTTCGAAAACTCCGAGTACGCATCCGGTGCCTTCTTCGACCGTTACGACCCGGCTGAGTTTGCCCCGAAGACGGAGAAGGTCAAGGAGATCTTTGCCGCATCCAGCATCGAGGTGCCGACCGCCGAGGACTGGGCGGAGCTCAAGGCCTCCGTGGCGAAGCACGGCATCTACAACCGCAACCTGCAGGCGGTTCCGCCGACCGGCTCGATCTCCTACATCAACAACTCCACCTCCTCGATCCACCCGATCGCCTCGAAGATCGAGATCCGCAAGGAGGGCAAGATCGGCCGCGTCTACTACGCAGCGCCGCACATGAATAACGAGAACCTGGAGTACTTCGAGGACGCCTACGAGATCGGCTACGAGAAGATCATCGACACCTACGCGGTGGCGACCAAGTATGTGGACCAGGGCCTGTCGCTGACGCTGTTCTTCAAGGACACCGCCACGACCCGCGACATCAACCGTGCCCAGATCTACGCTTGGCGCAAGGGGATCAAGACGATCTACTACGTCCGCCTGCGCCAGACTGCGCTGAGCGGTACCGAGGTCGAGGGCTGCGTGTCCTGCATGCTCTAAGGAGCGCTCGCGCTGAATAGTTGAAGGGTGGTGTCGGAATGATCCGACACCACCCTTTGGCTTGGGGCTGTTAAGTCAGCGCCCTGCTGATGCCACGCAACCGTGGCGGGGGAGGAGGCGAGGCGTGTTTTACTCGCGGCCGCCGAGCTGGGCGTCGAGCCGCAGCAGGCCGCTGCCGTCGGCGCCGACCATCTTCAGGCGGTCGATGATCTCGCCAACGGTGGCCTCCTCCTCGACCTGCTCGCTCAGGAAGGAATCCAGCAGCGGTCGGGAATCGATGTCCTTGACCTCCTCGGCGACCCGAACGAGGTCGCGGATCATCGCGGAGACCTTCTTCTCGTGAGCCAGGGAGAGCTCGAAAGCCTCCAGGGCGCTCTCGATCTTGATCTCCGGGAGCTCGATAGTCTTCAGATTGACGCGGGCATCGCGGTCGATGAGGTGATCGGCGAAGCGCTGGGCGTGCTGCCGCTCCTCGTCAGCCTGCGCGAACATCCACGCGCTCATGCCGGTCAGAGAGAGGCGGTCCAGTTCGTATGCCAGCTGGGTGTAGACCAGTGCAGCCTGGTGCTCGGCGATGACTTGATTATTGAGTGCTTCTTCAAGCTTTTGATTGATGCTCATAGCAGCAATATTACTGGACGGTGGGGCGTGTGACTAGGGGGAAGCGACGATGGTGGTGGAACGAGCGCCGGGACTGGCACGCAATGCTGGATTGCGAACCAGTGGTACCCGCCACCACGCCGTGCGGTGAAGAGCCCTGACGGGTAGAGTAGGTATGTATTCATTTCGCTCACCGCGCACTATACGCGCAGGTCAGCGGTTGGAAAGTTGGGAACTCTGCCGAGTTCAGATGAGGAGAATGCGCGTTTATGCCTGCTAGGCCATCTCAGTCCCCTGCGCAGCACAAGGCGGGGAATATCATCGGTTCCGTTAACTGGAATGAGGTTCCGGACGACCGTGACCTCGAGGTATGGGATCGGCTGACGGCCAACTTCTGGCTGCCAGAAAAGGTACCCGTCTCGAACGACATCCAGAGCTGGGCCACGCTCAACGATGCGGAGAAGAACGCGACGATGCGCGTGTTCACCGGGTTGACGATGCTCGACACCATCCAGGGCACGGTCGGCGCGGTCTCCCTGATCCCGGAAGCGACCACCATGCACGAGGAGGCGGTGCTCACCAATATCGCCTTCATGGAGTCGGTTCACGCGAAGTCCTATTCCCAGATCTTCATGACCCTGGCGAGCACTCGTGAGATCAACGACGCGTTCCGCTGGTCCGAGGAGAACGAAAACCTTCAGCGCAAGGGTGAGATCATCCTTCAGTACTACAAGGGCGACGATCCGCTGAAGCGCAAGATTGCCTCCGTGCTGCTGGAGTCCTTCCTCTTCTACTCCGGGTTTTACCTGCCGATGCGCTGGTCCTCCATGGGCAAGCTGACGAATACCGCGGACATCATCCGCCTCATCATCCGCGATGAGTCCGTCCACGGTTACTACATCGGCTACAAGTACCAGCGAGCCCTCGAGAACGAGAGCCCGGAGCGCCAGGAGGAGCTGAAGGGCTTCGTCGTCGAGCAGCTGCTGGACCTCTACGACAATGAGGTCGAATACACCGAGTCCATCTACGACGAGATCGGCTGGACCGAAGATGTGAAGCGCTTCCTGCGCTACAACGCCAACAAGGCGATGAACAACCTTGGCTATGACGGGCTGTTCCCGGTAGAGGAGACCCGCGTTTCCGCTGCCATCCTCGCCGCGCTGAACCCGGGTGGCGACGAGAATCACGACTTCTTCAGTGGCTCTGGGTCCTCCTATGTCATCGGTAAGGCGGAGAGCACCACCGACGACGACTGGGACTTCTAGCTCCGCGCTCCAGCCCATAACACGAACGGCCGGCTCGCTAGGTGCAGCGAAACGGCCGTTTGGTGTTTTTAAGCGTGGAGAAACCTTGGAACTACCCCCAAAACTGTGAAGGAACTGGAGGTTTCCCGCCACCCGGCTTCTTATATTCGGGAAAAGGGGATAACATAGCACCAACCCTTCGTGTAGGGACCCTTTCTGGGCTGCAAGGAAGCTAATGCTCTCGCAGTCAGAAGAGGGCTCTGAGAAGGCCAAAATTCTTTGGAGTGTCAGGGAAAACCCCTCGACACTGCGTAGTCAGGAGGAATCAATGACCGCGGTCGCGCCACGGGAACCACAGCAAGTTGCTCCCGAACGCCCACAACCGTCTGGCCATGGGCGCCGAGGCAGCTTTGCCTGGCATGCGCTGACGACCACCGACCACAAGCTGCTGGGCATCATGTACCTCATGATGGCCTTCACCTTCTTCCTGGTTGGTGGCCTCATGGCCCTGCTTATCCGTCTCGAGCTGTTCAATCCGGGCATGCAGTTCCTGTCCCCGGAGCAGTTCAACCAGCTGTTCACCATGCACGGCACCATCATGCTGCTGCTGTATGGCTCCCCAATGGTGTTCGGCTTCGCTAACTACATCGTTCCGCTCCAGATTGGTGCACCGGACGTGGCCTTCCCGCGTCTGAACGCCTTTGGCTTCTGGCTCACCACCGCCGGTGGTGTCCTGATGCTGACCGGCTTCCTCACCCCGGGCGGCGCGGCTGACTTCGGCTGGACCATGTACCAGCCACTGGCAGACGCTATTCACTCCCCGGGCCTGGGTTCTGACCTGTGGATCGTGGGTGTCGGCGTCGGTGGTGTCGGTACCATTCTTTCCGGTGTGAATATGATCACGACCATCCTGGTGCTGCGCGCCCCGGGTATGACCATGTTCCGCATGCCGATCTTCACCTGGAACATCTTCGTTACCTCCCTGCTGGTCCTGCTGATCTTCCCACTGCTGGCTGCTGCCGCACTGGGTGTTCTCTACGACCGCAAGCTGGGCGGCCACATCTACGATCCGGGCAACGGTGGCGCCATCATGTGGCAGCACCTGTTCTGGTTCTTCGGCCACCCTGAGGTCTACGTCCTGGCTCTGCCGTTCTTCGGCATCGTCTCCGAGATCTTCCCGGTCTTCTCCCGCAAGCCGATGTTCGGCTACGTGGGCCTGGTCTTCGCAACCCTGTCCATCGCTGCTCTGTCCATGGCTGTGTGGGCACACCACATGTTCGTCACCGGCGCGGTTCTGCTTCCGTTCTTCGCCTTCATGACGTTCCTGATTGCAGTCCCGACCGGTATGAAGTTCTTCAACTGGCTCGGTACCATGTGGGGCGGTCGCCTGACCTTCGAAACCCCGATGATGTTCGCACTGGGCTTCTTCGCCACCTTCCTCTTCGGTGGTCTGACCGGCATCATGCTGGCTGGCCCGGCAATGGACTTCCACCTGTCTGATACCTACTTCGTGGTTGCGCACTTCCACTACACCCTGTTCGGCACGGTTGCCTTCGCATCCTTCGCTGGCCTGTACTTCTGGTTCCCGAAGATGACGGGCCGCATGCTGGACGAGCGTCTGGGCAAGCTGCACTTCTGGCTGACCATGATCGGCTTCCACACCACGTTCCTGATTCAGCACTGGGCTGGTAACTCCGGTATGCCGCGTCGTTACGCGGACTACCTGCCGACCGACGGCTTCACCGGCTACAACCAGGTCTCCACCATCGGTGCCCTGATCCTGGCCGTCTCCGTGCTGCCGTTCCTGTGGAACGTCTTCAAGTCCTACCGTTACGGCGAGGTCGTCACCGTCGATGACCCATGGGGCTACGGCAACTCCCTCGAGTGGGCAACCTCTTGCCCGCCGCCGCGCCACAACTTCACCTCCATGCCGCGGATCCGCTCCGAGCGCCCAGCGTTCGAGCTGCACTACCCGCACATGGTCAAGCGCATGCGCGACGAGGCTCACGTCGGCCGCCACTTCTAAGAAGTCGGCCACGGTGCCGGGGCCAGCAGCCAGCTGGCCGCGGCGCATACTCCAGCACTGAGGTGCTGTGAGCGCAAACCACACCCTTACTACGCAGGGTGTGGTTTTTCTTTTGCCGAAAAACGGGGGTAGCGGATCCTCCTTGCCACAGCCACTGTGGTTCAATCGTGGGTGTGACTAGCGCAAATAACTCCACCCCAGTCGATAATCTCCAGCCCACGAGGCTCGCTTTCCCCGAAGAGCTGGAATCCATCCTGAATAACGGCTGCGAACCGGCCGTCATCACCGTCACGGGTGACGACAAGCCCGGCGTTACCGCCCGCTTCTTCCGCAGCCTCGCTGCCCACGACGTCCAGCTCATCGACGTCGAGCAATCCGTCTTCCGCGGCAATCTCGCCCTCGCTGCCCTCGTCGGCGTCGACGCTGATACGTTGGCCACCCTGAACAACGAGCTGCCCGCCGACCTGGAGGCCCTCGGCATGAGCGTGCAGATCCAGACGGACACGGAGGCCATGGCGACCAAGCCGATGCCCTCCCACGTCATGGTCGTGCTCGGGCGCCGAATCACCGCCGAGGACGTCCAGCGCATCGGACAAACGCTGGCCGCCGAGGACGCGAATATCGATACGATTCGCGGGATCGCCGATTACCCGGTCACCGGGCTGGAGATTCACTTCACCGTCGCTAATCCCCGCCCGGGTGGCGGCGTGGAGCTGCGCAAGGCAGTCTCCGAGCTCACCGCTGAGCTACACCTCGACATCGCAGTCGAGCGCGCCGGCCTGGCTCGCCGCAGCAAGCGCCTGATCTGCTTCGACGTGGACTCCACCCTCATCCAGCAGGAGGTCATTGAGATGCTGGCGGCCTACGCCGGCCGCGAGGACGAGGTCGCCGCTGTTACCGAGCGAGCCATGCGTGGTGAACTGGACTTCGCGGAATCCCTCCACGAGCGCGTCAAGGCCCTGGCTGGGCTCGATGCGTCTGTCGTGGAGAAGGTCGCCAACGACATTAAGCTCACCCCGGGTGCGCGCACCACGATTCGTACCCTCAAGCGCCTGGGATACAAGACTGGCGTGGTCTCTGGCGGCTTCATTCAGATCATCGAGCCGCTGGCCCGCGAGCTGGGCCTCGACTTCGCCCGAGCCAACACCTTGGAAATCCGCGAAGGCAAGCTCACGGGTCGCGTGATCGGCCCGGTCATCGACCGCCGCGCGAAGGCCGAGTCCCTCAAGGAATTCGCCTGGTCGAATGGCATCAAGCTCAACCAGACCGTGGCAGTGGGCGACGGTGCGAACGATATCGACATGCTCTCCACCGCGGGTCTGGGCATCGCCTTCAACGCGAAGCCGGCCCTTCGCGAGGTGGCTGACGCATCCGTGAATTACCCATTCCTTGACCAAGTACTCTTCCTGCTCGGCATCTCCCGCTCCGAGATCGAGCACGAGGACATGGCTGACGGCACCTACCGCCGCCCGCCACTGCAGGACTAGTGCGCGAGTACAACGAGCCAGGGGAGTTGGAAGCAGACGAGCGGGAGCTGGTCCGGCGGGCGCATGCGATGCTCGTCCACCTTGCTGGGCACCCTGGTACCGAAGACCCACAAGACCCGAGCAGCGTGCAGGCTATGCCCATGGTCCTGCACCTGCCGAAGGTGGATGCGCCACTGCGCCACGATCTCCTGGCTGCGGCTGCCTCCGCCTGCGCCCGTGTCTGCCTCGACCCTCGAGCAGGTGAGGAAGACAGCGAGTGGGCCCAGGCATTAAAAAGCTGGTACGGCGCGAAGATTCGGAAACTCGCCCGCCGCGCCCGCGCCAGCAAGTGGGACGCGGTTCTTGGGCTGCCTGGGCACGAGGTGAATGTGCACGGTGCGATGGCGAAGGCGTTCCTACCCGGGCGCGTTGATGGCGTGGATCCGAGGATCAACAAGCTGCAGATCCAGGGTTCCGACTTGCCACCCGAACCTGGCCCGCTGCCCGCACCCGAACCGGATCCATTGCACCCAGTCATTTTCGTGGACGCCGGGCTGGGCATGACGGTCGGCAAGGCCGCAGCCCAGGTCGGCCACGGGTCGATGCTTTATGCTGCCTTCCTCAGCCCGAAGCAGGCGGTTGCGTGGTTCGAGCTGGGCTGTCCCGTGCACGTGCGGGAAATCCCGGCCGAGGAGTTCGCCGCCAAGCGCGCGGCACTTGCGGAACGTCACGCTGCAGACGCTGCCGCTGCGAGCTCGCGGTGGATCACCGCGGTGGGCGGGCAGTGGCCGGTGGTGGAGGTTCGCGACGCAGGCCACACGGAGATCCCCGCGGGGAGCGCGACTGTTATTGCTGCCTCCTATGGCGGCCAGCAGCCTCCGCGTTAGCGCGACCCGCCCGGAGGTCTGAGAGATCGTATTTCGAGACTGTGAGGGCTGCGGGGAGTGCTCGGGACGTGACCCGAGCGATGCCGCCTCTCGCTAGTCCTCGCGGGCCCGAAGCACGCGACGCAGGATCTTGCCGGTTGAGGACTTCGGGATCGCATCGATGAATTCGATGGCCCGCACCTTCTTATAGCTCGGCACCTGCTCGGCCACGTAGGCCATGATGTCCTCAGCCGTGGCCGTGGCGTTCTGCTGCAGCACGACGAAGCCCTTGGGGATCTCCAAGCCATCCTCACCCGCGACCCCGATCACCGCGGAGTCCGCGACCTCCGGGTGCGTGAGCAGTAGGGCCTCCAGCTCGGCGGGAGCGACCTGGTAGCCCTTGTACTTGATGACCTCTTTGAGGCGGTCCACGACATAAACATTGCCCTCGGGGTCCTGGACCGCGAGGTCGCCGGTGCGCAGCCAGCCACCGTCCACGAGGGTTTCTGCCGTCTCCCGGTCGCGGTTCAGGTAGCCGAGCATCACCTGGGGGCCACTCACCCACAGCTCGCCGACCTCCGAGTGCCCGTTGCTCGGCCGCGGAATCTCCTCTCCCGATTCGACGGCGACGAGCTTGTGCTCAGTGTTTGCCACTGGCAGCCCGATGGAGCCGCGGGGCACGCTCATGTCCAGGTTCAGGTGGGTGACCGGGGAGGACTCGGTCATCCCGAAGCCCTGGTAGACGTCCACCCCGAGGCGCTCCTGGACGGCCTCCGCGAGGCTGGTGTCCAACGCCGCAGCGCCCGAGAGCACGGCCCGCAGGCTGCTCAGATCGAATTCCTCGACCTGGGGGTGCTTCGCCAGCAGCACCGCGATGGGTGGGGCGATGAATGTGAAGGTCACGCCGAAACGCTCGTGAGAGGCGAGGAAGCTGCCCAGCTCGAAACGCGGCTGGGTCACCAGCGTGGCGCGCTGCTTGAGCGCGAGGTTCAGCAGCGCGGTGAGCCCGTAGATGTGGAAGAAGGGCAGCACCCCGAAGACGACGTCCTCCCGGGTCACGAGGTCCTGATCCGCAGCCTGGCAGACGTTGGCGACCAGGTTGCGGTGGCTGAGGCGAACCCCCTTCGGATCCTGGGTGGTTCCGGAGGAGTACGGCAGGACGGCGAGGTGGGTCGCAGGGTCAAAACTGATGTCCTCCGGCGCGTGTCGCCGCTCGGCCAGCATCTGCTGCATTCCCGAATTGCGGTCGAGGTGGTGGACCTGTTCCTCGCTGAGCCCGGCGGCTTGAGCTGCCTGGGCGGCGTGATCGCCCATCGCGGCCAGCGTGACGAGCATGCGCGCGCCGGAGTCTTGCAGCTGCCGGGTGATGGCGGCCTCGTCCGCCAGGAGGGAGACCGGGGTGAGGGTCGCGCCCAGGCGCCAGACGGCGTGGGCGTAGACGACGAAGGCCAGGGAGTTGGGGCAGTGTAGTGCGACCACATCGCCGCTGCGGATACCGAGGTGGGAAAGCCCACCGGCAACGCAGTTGATGTAGCTGCGCAGCTGCTGATAGGTGGTTTCCGTGCCATCGGCGATGTCGATGATCGCAACCTTGTCCTCGTCCGCCGGATCCAGCTGGCCGAAGGTGAATTCGTAGATTCCAACGTCGGGGATCTGGATGGTCTCCCGCGTGCTCTGAACTGGCATGGCTGGTCCTTCCTAAGCGCCATCGGATGATCGCGCGCTGTACGAGGCAAATATTTTTGCGGGCCCACCTAAAGCGGGAACCGCAGTTGGCACCATGATAAACGCCACACCACGGGCTTTAGGCCGATTTCATCGAGCCCACGGCGCGCTA
Source organism: Corynebacterium sp. HMSC22B11 (assembly GCF_001815965.1). Classification (NCBI taxonomy): domain Bacteria; kingdom Bacillati; phylum Actinomycetota; class Actinomycetes; order Mycobacteriales; family Corynebacteriaceae; genus Corynebacterium; species Corynebacterium sp. HMSC22B11. The sequence continues at coordinate 12,929 of NZ_KV823508.1, forward strand.
TTTCCCGGGCTGCGCATTCAGCCTGCGCAGCGCCCCGCGCGCCACATCCAGATCCGAGGTCTCCCAGAACCGTGGCATGCTGGCGCGGATGAAGGAGCCGTAGCGCGCGGTGGCCAGTCGGGAGTCCAGCACGGCGACGACGCCGCGGTCGTCCACGCTGCGCAGCAGCCGTCCCGCCCCCTGCGCCATCAGCAGCGCGGCGTGGGTCGCAGCGACTTCCATGAAGCCACTGCGGCCAGCTTTATCTGCGGCCTCCTTGCGGGCCTGCTTCAGCGGGTCATCCGGGCGGGGGAAGGGGATGCGGTCGATGAGCACCAGTTGCAGCGCGGAGCCGGGCACGTCCACACCCTGCCACAGACCCAGGGTGCCGAAGAGGCACGCGGACTCGTCCTTCCGGAACTTCTCCACGAGGCTGGACATCGAATCCTCGCCCTGCAGGAGGATCTCGTAGGGAACCACGCTGCGTAGCTGATCCGCCATCTCCTCGGCCGCCCGGCGGGAGGAGAACAGGCCGAGGGTGCGGCCACCGGCGGCGTTGATGAGCTGGGCGGCGTGGTCGATGAAGCCACTGGATGGGCCACTGCGCCCAGGCGCGGCGAGGTCGCGGGCGACGTAGAGGATGCCGTGGGTCCGGGCGTCGAAGGGGGTTCCCACGTCGAGGGTCTTCGTATCCTTCGCCGCACCCCATTGGGCGAGCATGGCGGTGAATTTCCCGCCCAGCGCGAGGGTCGCGGACGTCAGAATCACCGTAGATTGGGCGAAGAGCCGCTGCCGCAGCAGGTCGGCGACGGACAACGGTGCGACGCGGACGACCTTGCGGTTGCCGTCGGCAGAGAGCCAGACGACGTCCTCTCCGAGCAGGTCCTCCTGATCCGCGGCGGCATCCGCGGTGGAGGCCTCGAGGACGCGCACGCAGGTATCGTTCAGCTCTTCGGTGGCCACGAGCAGGGCCTGGCGCTCGGCGGCCTTCGCCGGGTCGTTAGCGAACTCGCCGGCGGGTACCGAGTTGATCTGTCGGTTGGTTTTCCACGCCGCGTCCTTGAGTACGCTGAGGGGAACCTCTAGCCCGTTGGGAACCCCGGTCCACCGGCCGACGATCCGATCACCGTCGGTGGCGATCGCGCCGTCGAGAGCGGTGACCCACTCGTCGAGCGCCTCGATCAGCGCATCGCCGGTGCCGTCCGGGCCGATCTTGCCGGTGCGTTTGGCGAGGATCGCGATATTGGTGGGGGAGAGTTCCGCGGTGGCTGTGGAGGTGATGCGGGACTCGAGCTCGTGGGCCTCATCGATCACCACGCAGTCGTGCTCCGGCAGGACCGGCACGTCGGAGAGGGCGTCGATGGCCAGCAGCGCGTGGTTGGTGACGACGATGTCCGCCTCGGCTGCTTCCGCCCGGGCCCGTTCCGCGAAGCACTGGTCGCCGAAGGGGCAGCGGCTCGCGCCGACGCACTCCCGGGAGCTGACGGAGACCTGCCGCCAGGCGGTGTCGGACACGCCGCGGTCGAGGTTATCCCGGTCGCCGTCCTCAGTCTCCTGAGCCCACTCGTGTAGGCGGGCCACCTGGGCTCCCGTTTTCGAGATTTGGGAGGGGTCGAGGAGCGCGTCCTCCTCGGCCTCGGGGATGGCCTCGTCGCCGATGCCGTTGATTTTATTGAGGCAGAGGTAGTTATTGCGGCCCTTGAGAATCGCGGAATTCAACGGGCGGGGGAGGTGCTCCTCCAGGGCGTCGGAGAGGCGCGGCAGGTCGCGTTCCACCAGCTGGCGCTGCAGGGCGATGGTCGCGGTGGAGACGATGACGGGGACGTTCGTCTGGGTGGCGTGCCGCGCCGCGGGGACCAGGTAGGCCAGGGACTTACCCGTTCCCGTGCCCGCCTGGACAGCCAGGTGCGTGGATTGTTCCATGGCCTCGGTGACGGCATCGGCCATTTTTTGCTGGCCGGGGCGCGGCGCACCGCCAATGCTGGCGACGGCTGTGGCGAGGAGGTCTTGGGTGGAACTCACGGGAGCACTTCTTCTACGAGTAACGGGAAAGGTACTGGTGACCGGTCGGGGAGCTGGCCGGTTTCTGCCCCAGTTAGCCCTGGGTGTGGGGCACGTGGCGGACGCTGATTACCGGCTCGTCGCGGGATAGGGCCAGGCCCTCCCACGGCAGGGAGACTAGCCGGTCGGCCAGCAGTTGGCGGGAATCCTCGAGGGTGGGCAGGCCATCCACTGGCTCGCCATCGCGGATGAGCGGGACGGAGAGCTCGATGGCCTCGAGGATGCCGGTATCCGGGCGGGCCTCGCCGAAGGGGAAGGTGATCTCCTCGACGGCGGTGCCGGTGTCCCGGCAGGTGCGGATCGCTGCCTTCGCACCGCCCCGCGAGTCCTTGCCGCGGGAGCGCTTCGCCACCGGTGCTCCTTCGACCTCGACGAGCTTGTAGACCAGTCCGGCGGTCGGCGCCCCGGAGCCGGTGACCACGGAGGTGCCCACGCCGAAGCCGTCCACCGGCTCGCTGCGCAGCGCGGCGATGGAGAATTCATCCATATCGCTGGAGACGATGATCTTCGTGTTGTGCGCGCCCAGGGAATCCAACTGGTCGCGGACCTGCTGGGCGAGCACACCGAGGTCGCCGGAGTCGATGCGCACCCCGCCGAGCTCCGGGCCGGCCACGCGGATGGCGGTTTCCACGCCTTCGGCGATGTCGTAGGTGTCCACCAGCAGGGTCGTGCCCACGCCGTGGGCGGCGATCTGTGCCCGGAAGGCGGCCTCCTCGTCGGTGGTTCCATCCGGGTGGGTGTGCAGCAGTGTCCAGGCATGCGCTGCGGTGCCGGAGGCCGGGATGTTGTAGCGGAAGGCGGCCTCGAGGTTGGAGGTGGCGTCGAAGCCGGCGAGGTAGGCGGCGCGGGCGCTGGATACGGCCGCGTACTCGTGGGTGCGGCGGCTGCCCATCTCGATGATGGGGCGACCATTGGCGGCGGTGACCATGCGGGCGGCCGCGGAGGCCACGGCGGAGTCTGCGTTGAGGATGGAGAGGATCACCGTTTCCAGGATCACGCATTCGGCGAAGGTGCCGCGGACGGTGAGGATCGGGGAGTGCGGGAAGTAGACCTCGCCCTCCAGGTAGCCGTCCACCTGCCCTCGGAAGCGGTAGTTGCGCAGGTATTCCAGGGTCTCGGGCTGCAGGAAGTCCAGGTTTTCCAGCTGGGCCTCTGTGAAGACGAAGTCCCGGATCGCGCGGAGGACGCGCTCGGTGCCGGCGACGACCCCGTAGCGGCGCTCGTTGGGAAGGCGGCGGGTGAAGACCTCGAAGGCGCACTGCTTCTCGGCCGTACCGTCCTGCAAAGCGGCTTCCAGCATGGTCAGCTCGTACTTATCGGTGAGCAGGGCGGAAGAGCGCGGTGCAGAGAGGTATGGGTCGAGGTGGCCGATCGAGCCGTAGGCGGCGTCTTGTTGTGGGTTCTGGGCTGTGGAAGACAAGTGGATCCCTACGCGTTTTCTTCTTCAGGTGGTGCCGTGGCCGATGAATGGCCTCGGCGAATACTCACACTCTAGCGAGCGGTGCGGACAGGCAAAGAAATATTCCATCGCGATGCCTTCGCTGCCCCGCCGTGGCGACGGTATCCTTGGGGGCATGACTTCCCCGGCTGCACCAAGCGCAACCCCAGTTGCGGAGAAACGACCCGAGACCCTCGCGGATGCCGATCTGCCGTGGCAGTGCATCTGTTGGGACGATCCCGTCAATCTCATGAGCTACGTGACCTACGTCTTCGAAACCGTGCTCGGTTACTCCCGCAAGAAGGCCACCGAGTTGATGATGCGGGTCCACACCGAGGGTAAGGCCGTGGTCTCGTCCGGCGAGCGCGATAAGGTCGAGGGAGATGTCAAGAAGCTCCACACAGCGGGCCTGTGGGCCACGATGGAGCAGGCGGCAGGCTAGTAAGCATCCCGCGAGGCGAGGAGGACTCCCCACAGATGGAACCGTGGAAGAAGAAGACCGGCATGCTGCGTGGCACGCGCTTCGTCACCCAGCTCAACCCCCTGGAACGGGAGACCTTGGGTAATTGCGCCGCCACCGTCGCCGACGCCCTGATGGAGCGGGTGCGCACCGCGCCAAAGGATGAGCTAGCGGAGCTGACCGGCATGGCCAGCGGTCATTCGGAGCCACCGAGCAGCCCGGCGCTTGCGCGAATTCTGCCGGACTTCTTCGCAGACGGTGCCGAGGAGGTCGAGGGGGATGCCGCGCTGACCCGGCAGCTCAACGAGACCGACATCATCAAGAGTAAGTTGATGAACCTCGCGCTCATTGCCGAACACATTGGCCCGGATGGCTCGGTGAACATCACCCTGAGCCAGGAGGAAGTCCAGCCGTGGCTCTCGGCCATCAACGACGTGCGGAACTACTATCACGAGCTCTGCCAGCCCGCGCTGCACGGGCTGGAGGGGCCGGATCGGGTTGACGCGGCCAAGGAGTTGACCTCGTGGCTGGCATTCCACCAGGACAGCCTGCTGCGCGCGATGAGGGGGGAGCCGCCCGCAGAGATGATGGACAACCCGGACGGCGACGATCCGCAGAATCCGGACGAGGGCCGCGGTGAAGGGCCGGAGGGGCAACACGGCCCGGGCAACCGACCGACGGGCGAGTTTTAGGATGTCCGCCGAATTGTTCGGCGCCCAGCCGGGGCCCAGCAACTCGCTTATCGACGTCCGTGGCCTCGGCGTGGGGCACGCGATCAGTGAGGGTGGGGCCGGAGACTCCGGGGCCACGATCATCGCCGCGCCTGCCGGGGCAGTTGCCTCGGTCGATGTGCGTGGTGGCGGGCCTGGCACCCGCGAGACGGATCTGTTGGAGCCACACAATACGGTCGAGCAGGTTCACGCCATCGCATTGTGCGGTGGCTCTGCCTACGGCCTTGCAGCCGCCGACGGCGCGATGGCCGCCCTGGAGGCGGCGGGCATCGGCTTCCCCGTGCTGGGGGAGGACGCACCCGAGAAGATCGTGCCGATCGTGCCGGGTGCGGTGATCTTCGACCTGCTGCTGGGCCGCTGGGACTCCCGCCCCAGCCCGGAGACCGGCGCGGCGGCCGCCGAGGCCGCGTTGCGCAGTGCAACAATCGCCCGCGACGGGGAACCACCACGCGGGCAGGGCGGGAATGATGCAGCTTTCGCCCCCGCTACCGCATCGGGCAACCTCGGTGCTGGACTGGGAGCTTCCGCCGGTGCCCTGAAGGGCGGATTCGGGCAGGCCAGCGCGGTACTCCCGGAACTGCCGGGCGAGCTCGCGGCACTCAGCGGGGCGACGGTGGCTGTGGGCATCGTCGTCAACCCGCAGGGCGCGGTCTTCAACCCCGCCACCGGGCGACTGTGGGGCTTCGATGCAGAGCTGGCCGGTGAGTTCGGCGCCGCCTCGATCACGCCGGTCTCCGAGGAGGCCGCGGCGCACTTGCGCGGAATGAACCTCGCGGGCACCAAATTCCCCGCACCGGGCGACGGGCAGCCCGGCAGCGGCAGCCCGCAGCTGAACACCACCATTGGCGTGGTCGCTACGGACGCCCCGCTCACCAAGGCGCAGGCCAAGCGCCTGGCGCTCTCCGCTCACGACGGCCTGGCACGCGCGATCCGCCCAGCACACATGCCCATGGACGGGGACACCCTCTTTGGGCTGGCCACCGGTATCCGTAGCGGCAGCGTGGACGCCGTGGGCATGTCCGTGCTCGCCGCCACGGCCGCCAACTGCGTGGAACGGGCTATCGTGCACGCCGTGCTGGCGGCAGAGCCCGCCTACGAGCACCCCTCCTGGCGCAGTATCGTGGGCTGTTAAAGAACCCCACGGCTTCATCCCGTCACCGCGCCGGGGTGGTACCACCCCCTAAAGTTCAGGAGCCTGAGCATGCCGAACCTCGCCTTCGCCCTGCGGCTCGTGGCGGTGGCCTGGATTGTCCAGGTCATCAACATGATGCTGGGGTACGGACTCAACGCCTTCGGTATCCGGCCCGGTGATCCCTACGGCCTTCTCGGTGTGTTCGCCGCGCCTTTCCTGCACGGGGGCTGGGATCACCTCATCGCCAACTCCATGACTGCGGTTGTGCTGATCACGATGATCTGCTGGTCAGGCAGACGCGTCTTCTGGCGCAGTTCCCTGATCATCCTGCTCGCCAGCGGGGTGGGGACCTGGCTCATTGGTGGCGCGGGCACCGTTCACGTCGGTGCCTCCGGCATGATCTACGGCTGGGTCGCGTTCCTCATCACCCGCGGACTCTTTACCAAGAAGCTCAGCCAGCTGGCCGGCGGGGTCGTGGTGCTGTTGCTCTACGGCTCCCTGTGGACCGGGATTCTGCCCACTGACCAGGCCATTAGCTGGCAGGGGCACCTCTGCGGGGCGCTGGCCGGCATTCTCGCCGCCTGGCTGATGCCGAAGATGCCCACCGCCACCCGTGCCGTGCGCACCGCGGGCCGGGCCTCCCTGGGTATGTAGTCGCGCCCGTTTCGCACCGCCCCTGGCGACGCATTCTCATCCCCGGTACTCTAACCAATCCTTGCGACCCCACCACCCCGGCTCACCAGTCACAGGACGCGGCCGGCGCATGGATGCGTGGGGCCGTGAGCGACGTCGTTAAACTAAGACCGCGAGAATAACTAAGGAAGGACCGAGCATGCACATGGCGGAGAAGGCGGACGGCGGCAGCGCGGCGGAGCAGGAATCCCACAACAACGCGCCCATCGGGATCTTCGACTCCGGGGTCGGCGGACTCACCGTGGCGCGCACGATCGTGGACCTACTGCCGCACGAATCCATCATCTACATCGGGGATACCGCGAATTCGCCCTATGGGGATAAGACGATCGCACAGGTTCGCGAGTACGCCCGCATGGTCGCCGACGAGCTGGTTGCCCGCGGGGTGAAGATGATCGTCATCGCCTGCAACACCGCCACCGCGGCCTTCATGCGCGACGCCCGCGAGCGATACCCGATCCCGGTCGTCGAGGTCATCCTCCCCGCGGTCCGCCGCGCCGTCTCTGCAACCCGGAACAACCGCATCGGCCTGATCGGGACGCAGGCGACGGTGACCTCCGGGGCGTACCAGGACCTCTTTGCTGCTAGTCCGGGCGTCACCGCCGTTGCCCAAGCCTGTCCGCAGTTCGTTCCCTTCGTGGAGCGGGGGATCACCTCGGGCCGCCAGATCCACGCGTTGGCGGAAGGGTACCTCGAGCCGTTGAAGGAGGCCGGGGTGGACACCGTGGTGCTGGGGTGCACGCACTATCCGCTGCTCACCGGGGTGGTGCAGTTCGTCATGGGGGAGGACGTCACGCTGGTGAACTCCGCGGAGGAGACCGCGAAGATGGTCTACCGCACGCTGGCAGAAAGCGGGCAACTGGCGGATAACGACCCGGAGCGCCACGCCACCTTGTCCTTCGAATCCACCGGGGACCCGCACCGCTTTGCTCAGCTCGCACAGCGCTTCTTGGGTCCCAAGATCACGAGTGTGTCGCAAATCCCCGAGCTGCTGCGCTAGTCCCTGTTCTAGCCCCTGGGGCGCGACGGAACCGCCCCGGAGTCGGTCCTGGACAGCCCGGAAACCACCCCGCTGAAGGAAACCTGATCAAAAGCTTGCCCAAATATCGAAAAACGCCGGGCGTCGTGAAACAATGTCCACTTATGGAGATGCTTGTGTTGGGTTGTTCCGGAAGCGTGCCCGGCCCCTCGGCCGCGGCCTCGGGGTATTTCCTGCGCAGCGCGGCGGGCGAGGGCGTGGTCGTGGACCTGGGCTCGGGGGTGCTCAAGCAGATGCAACGCTACGAGGGGATCGACCCCTCAGACTGCCACGTCGTCCTTTCCCACATGCACGCCGACCACTGCTCGGACGTCCCGAGCCTGCTGGTGTGGCGCCGCTACCACCCCTTCGCGCCGGCGAGCACCCGCCACAAGCTGATCGGGCCGAGCATCGCCGCCAAGCACATCGGCCAGGCCAGCGCCGACTCCCCGGAGGCGCCGGACGACCTCACCGACACCTTCGAGGTCCTCGACCACGTTGTCGGGCCGGAGAGCGACTTCGACGCCGAGACCTGGCCGCACCACACCATCGGCGACCTGCGGATCTATGCCGCGGACGCCATCCACCCCACCGAGGCCTACATCATCCGCTTCGAGGACTCCTCCGGCTTCTCCGTGGTTTACAGCGGAGACACCGCGCCGACCCCGGCCCTGGCGCGCATCGCCGCGGGGGCGGACGTCCTCGTCTGCGAGGCGACCTGGGGTGATGGGGCAGCGACCATGCCGGAGGGCATGCACCTCTCCGGCGCGGAGGCCGGCGAGGCCGCCCAGGCAGCGGGCGTGGGCCGGCTCGTTTTGACCCACATTCCGCCATGGGGGGATAAGGCCGCCACGGTCGCCGCGGCCGCCCGCCACTACACGGGGCCGATCGAGGTTGCCCGGCCGGGTCTGCGCATCAGCGAACAGCACTAAGCGCCCGCTACACTGGCTGGCATGTCTAATACGCCAGAACAAAGCACCCATACCCGCGCCGATGGCCGCAGCGTCGACCAGCTGCGCGACATCCGAATCACCCGCCGGTTCACCACCAACCCGGCAGGCAGCGTGCTCGTCGAATTCGGGAACACCCGGGTGATGTGCACCGCCAGCGTGGAGCTCGGCGTGCCGCGCTTCAAGCGGGATTCCGGCGAGGGCTGGCTCACCGCGGAGTACGCGATGCTGCCGTCTGCCACCCACGAGCGCATGCCGCGCGAGTCCATGCGCGGCAAGGTCAAGGGTCGCACCCACGAGATCTCCCGCCTGGTTGGTCGCGCCCTGCGCGCCGCCGTGGACCTGACCGAGCTGGGCGAGAACACCATCGCCATCGACTGCGACGTCCTGCAGGCCGACGGCGGCACCCGCACCGCCGCGATCACCGGTGCCTACGTCGCCCTCGCCGATGCCCTGGCCTACCTGCAGGAGCAGGGTGTTGTGCCGGGCACGCCGCTGCGCGACCCCGTCGCTGCCGTCTCCGTGGGCATCATCGACGGCGTGGCCTGCCTCGACCTGCCCTATGAGGAGGACTCGCGGGCAGACGTGGACATGAACGTCGTGATGACCAAGGCCGGCCGCTTCGTGGAGATCCAGGGCACCGGCGAGGCCGCGGAGTTCGACCGCGCGGAGCTCAACACGATGCTGGACCTGGCCGAGGGCGGCCTGCACCAGTTGATCGAGCTGCAAGAGCGCGCACTGAACACCGACCCGGCTTCCGGCCCGGTCACGCTCTAGAACCCCCACAGACCACGCGGAAGGAGGACGCAATGCAGGTGCTGGTGGCGTCCAGAAATAAGAAGAAGCTCGCGGAGCTGCAGCGGGTGCTCGCGGCGGCAAACGTCGAGGGCATCGAGCTGCTCAGCCTTGCGGACGTGCCGGAGTATCCGGAGACCCCGGAGACCGGCGCGACCTTTGAGGCCAACGCCCGGATCAAGGCCCTCGACGGGGTGCGACATGCTGGCCTGCCCACCGTCGCGGATGATTCCGGCCTGTCCGTCGACGCGCTCAACGGCATGCCCGGGGTGCTCTCGGCCCGCTGGTGCGGGGCCCACGGGGAGGACGCCGAGAACAACCGGCTGCTGTTAGCCCAGCTCTCCGACGTTCCCGACGACCGACGTGGCGCCCGATTCGTCTCCTCCTGCGTGCTCGCTGTTCCCTCCGAGATTGCCGATGCCGCCGGCCTGGAGCCCGAGGTGGCAGTTACCGGCGAGTGGGAGGGCCGGATTCTGCGTGCTGAGCAGGGCACCAACGGCTTCGGCTACGACCCGCTCTTCGAGCCTGCGGAAGCGCCGGGGCAGTCCTCGGCGGAGCTCACCCCGGAGCGTAAGGACGAGCTCTCCCACCGCGGCAAGGCGCTGCAGCAGCTGGTCCCGGCGCTGCGTGCGCTGGCTCAGTCCGCGCAGTAGACCAGCCGGGTCCCGCGTGGGCGAAAACGCCACCGGGGCACCCAGCGCGCAATAAGGTCGAACGCAAGAAAGGAAGTGCACCGTGACCACTCCACCCACCCCGAGCACGATCGTCGCCAACGCTGCGGCGGATCTGAGCTGGCAGGAGGACCTGTATAAACACCTCCACGCCCACCCAGAGCTCTCGGGGGCCGAGGAGCAGACGGCCCAGCGTATCGAGGAGGAGCTGCAGCGCTTCCCCGACTGGGCGGTCACGACCGGCATCGGCGGCTACGGCATCACCGCAGTGCTGCGCAACGGCGACGGCCCGACGGTGCTGATGCGCGCGGACTTCGATGGCCTGCCCGTCGCCGAAGCCACCGAGGTGGACTACGCCTCGAAGCATTCCCAGCTCAACGCGGAGGGCCAGCGAGTGCCGACGATGCACGCCTGCGGCCACGACCACCACACCAGCTCGCTGCTGGGTGCCATGGCGATCCTGGATGCGACGCGGCAGGACTGGTCCGGCACCGTCATCGCGCTCTTTCAGCCCGCGGAGGAGGCCGCGGTGGGTGCGCACCGCATGGTCTCCGATGGGCTGGACCAGATCATTCCGCGCCCGGATGTGTGCCTGGCTCAGCACGTCGTCGCGGGGCCTGCGGGCGAGATCTACACCGCGCCGGGCCCGGTGATGACCTCCTCGACCACCATCGAGATCACCCTGTACGGGCGCGGCGCGCACGCCTCTATGCCGCACCGTTCGGTCGACCCGGTGGTGCTGGCCGCATCCACCGTGATGCGCCTGCAGACGATCGTGTCCCGGGAGGTTCCGCCAGGCCAGTTCGCCGTGGTCACGGTCGCGTCCGTGGAGGCGGGTAAGGCCAATAACGTGATCCCGGACTCGGCGAAGATCTCTCTGAGCTGCCGCTTCTACGACGAGGATCTGCGCAAGCGCGTGGTGGCCGCGATCAAGCGGATCGTGCGCGCCGAGGCTCAGGCAGCGGGCGCGGACCGGGAGCCGAGCTTTAAATTCGTCGGCATGCTGGGGGCGACCGACAATGCGGCCGAGGTCTTCGAGACCGTGCGGCCCGCCTTCGACGAGCGCTTCAGCAAGAACAGCCTGGACATGGAGCCGTGGACGGCCTCCGAGGATTTCTCGGTGATCCCGAAGCACTTCGGGGTGCCTTATCTGCTGTGGACCGTGGGCATTACGCCGCGGCGCCAGTGGCAGCGGGCCGAGGAAGCGGGCCGGTTGGATATCGACATTCCGACGAACCACAACCCGGGCTTCCTTCCTGACCTGGGCACGCTGCCGGTGGCTACGGAGGCCGCGGCGGTCGCGATTCTGGCCTGCCTGCGGCGCAGTTGGCCGGATACCTCCAGCCCGGAGGAACTGCGGCAGCAGCCGACGGAAAAAGAAATCGCCGCGGCACAGATCGAGACTGCGCCGGGCGACTAAACCGGGCGATTAATAAGTCCCGGAGAGGAGGAGCGGGGTGGTGCCGGGGGTCCGCCGGCACCGCAACGCCGTCGGTTAGTTCAGAGCGAAAGCTTCCTTGACCTCGACGCGACGCTTGTGCTCGACGAAGAAGCTCAGCAGCGGAACCACACCGGCGAGGATGGTGGTCAGCCACTTACTGGGCTCCCAGCGTGCCTTGGTGCCCAGATCCAGGCAGGTGATGCAGTAGAGCATGAAGAAGATGCCGTGGGCCGGGCCGATATAGGAGAACCAGGCTGGGGTGTTATCGCTGCCCAGGATCAAGTACTTGAAGGTCATCTCAACGACCAACACGAGCAGCCAGATACCGGTGGCGATCGCCATGACCGAGTACCACTTCAGGGCCTTTGCGACCCGCTGCTGGCGTGCCGGGTGGATCTGGGCGCCCGCTGGCTGGGGCGAGGCTGGCTGCGTCATCTCAAGTTCTTCCTCTACGGTTGGGGTGGATTATCGGGAATCGGGCGTGCGGGCGCTAACCCTCGTTGGCCTGGCGCTTCCTTCGTTCTTCCTGGGCCGGTAGCGGTGCCGAGCGGGCATCCCGCCTGCGGTGATCCTCGAAAACCTCCGCGGTCTCGGATTCCCTCGTTGCGCTGGGGGCCAGGAAGTCTTCCGGGACCTCGGTGAGCTGGTCTTCCGCGTATTTTTCGACGGCGGCCTCGTCGTCGCCGAGTAGGCGCTCCCGCTCGTATTCGATGTACTTGCGGTAGGTGACGATAAGGAAGATGCCGAAGATCGGCCACTGGAGCGCATAGCCCAAGTTCTGGAAGGAGCCGCTGGTGGATTGCCAGCGTTCATATTGCCACCACGCGAGTAGCAGCGTGGCGATGACGCCGAGTGCGAGAAAGATGATCTGCACAATGCGCACGCGCAGGGGAAAGGGCTCCTGCGGATCCTGGTTTTCGCGCGATTCCTTCACAACTCCCGAGTCTACCCACGGCGGGGGCGAATCCAAATGACCGCCGGATGAGAAAATCCGGCGGTCACGAGGGGAAATACGAAGGGGAAATTATGGTGCCCCAACGTGGAGGAAACTGTAACCGCGTTCACGGCGCTGAAATCGTTGATTTCTCAGGGATGTAGCGAAGGGTACGATGTTGAAGATTTGGGTCCATCCACGCCGCGGACCGATGTTCGGGGCCCAGTCGTGACGCCGATTGGGACGGCTGTAACCCCTGTCACCCCGGAGATGATCGAGAGTATGGTTTCGGCATATGAATCGGGAGCCCCGTTGATTTCGATTGCTCGCGAGCACCGGCTAGGTAAGGAGAAGGTAAGGGATCTCTTGAAGGATGCTGGTGTTCGGATCCGTCGACAGGGTCTAGACGATGAGCAGGTGGCTAATGCTGTTCGAAGGTATAGGGAGGGTTTCACCACTCGTGAGATTGCCCGCGAGTTAGGCGTGGGGCACTCAATGGTATGGCGGGGACTCAAGGAGGCTGGAGTAAAACTGCGTTCTCAATTTCAACGCCCAAGATCGAAGTGACCTAAAGCGAGCGAGTGTAAGCAAAACCTCTGGCCTGACGCATCGCACAACTGCACAAAATACTGCACTTCTACGCCTGAGAAGTATCGGACGTCGCCGCACTTGAGCGCAGGCGTCCAAATGCTTGAAATCTCACCGAAACCGCGTGATTCTGGTCCCCATTCTGGTCGCCCTCGGGCCCGAGATGGTGCCTACGCATTAACCTGCTCGCCAGCGACGCTCGGAGAAGAGTTGTCGTTGAGCGACGATCTCACGTGCAGCAAACGCAGGCAGCTCTAGCTGCTCCACGTCAACATTCTCGATCCAAGCTGTGCATTGCGCAGGAGAGAGTGAGGGATCCAGTACAAACTCCGCAATCGCGCGAGTAGTAGCCCTTGACAACCCAACCGAAATGAAGGACATGTCGGTTGGCCGTGGCACTCCCAGTTCAAGCATCATCTCGATATCGACGGCATCCGCATCGATCTGTCGACCAAGTTCTCCCGCCGCTTGCGCCACGACGTCGGCGTAGCAGGAAAGGTACCTTGGCGCCTCAAAACGCGCGATGTCCTCTACGTCCGCCATCACCTTACGAATCAGGCCCGGATAGGAGACTTCTAGGCCTTGATCGCGTCGCCACCTCGCGCGGTTGTCGATAATGACACTAAGAGGCACACCTCTCATCCAGTGAACGATGAGGCGCGCAAGCGACAAGCGACGAGACTCAGGCTCGAACGACCCACCCAGGTGCTCAGCTACATAGTCCAGCGCGGTCTTGTACTCATCGAAAGCATCATCGCTAGTTGGAGGAACGAGAGCAAGTTCCTCGGGGTGACCGTTTGCCAATACGGCGTCCAAGAGGCGCTGCATCGACATCGGACTGATGCCTGCATGTTTCTTCACGAGGTCTGGGCGAAGCCGCAGCGTTGGCGTCACGCGCTCAAGTGCCTCAGCGATCCGGTCGGTCTCCTCCGCCCTCAAGGAGACACCATGAAGCCCAACCAGATTTCCGTCAGATATGAAGCGCCCAACAAGCCAGTTGAAGGCTGATTCGAGTTCCGGAGGCGTCTCGCGATCAGCCTTGTGCGCGCCACGGTCGATGTACTCGATTACGCTAGCTACGTTGGACAGCGTCGTAGTCGCCGCGGGCACGATCGATGACCGCTCTCGCCTCCCGGGCTTCTCAGGCCAGGCCTTCGCATCTGATGTATCAACGCAGAATATGTTCCCCTGGAACTCAGTGCCCCATCTACCAGCTCTTCCGGCCAGGTTCCAAAAGTCTGGCATGGGCATATGCATCCTGGGCCCCTTGCGCGGAGCGCGTAGGAAGAGGTTTCGGCACGGCAGGTTCACTCCCTCAAGAAGGGTGGAAGTGCATACGAGGTATCTGATTTCTCCTCGCTTGAATAACTCCTCAACCTTCGCCTTGAGCACGAGAGGCATGTCACCGTAGTGGAAGGCGACACCCCGCCTGGCGAACTCGGCGAGTTGAAACCTCTCGTGCACGACGCCTTTGGAAAAGTCGACCAACTCCTGGACAGCATCCGACTCTATCGCGAGGTCTTCGCCTAGAGCATCGAATATGGTTCTCGCAAACTTCTCCGCTTCAGCCGGTCCGTTCGCAAAGACAAGGTTCCCTGTGGAGTCGCCCCCAATCGCGGCAGCGATGAGAGGAACTTTCTGCCCAACACCATCTGGAGCGAGGGGTAGTTCTATCTGACCAACCTCCCGTTCCTTACCTTCGTACACGAGTGAGAGCGCATAGCGGCGCGGCTTCCGACGGACCTGGTTGATGAAGACGAGGTTCTGATTCACCGTCACGGTCTCGCCGACGAGTGCGGCTTTGCGATCCTGCGAAGATGCTGGATCCAGGAGTATGTCGGGGTTGGCTGACAAAGGACTCGCAAACACTAACCGAACAGTTGGGTCCCGGCGAAGGGCTTCGTCTAGCACCTGCGTTAGCAGTATCCCGCGAGTGCCATCAGCGATCTTTTGCGCTTCGTCTACAAAGATCACCGATGGTGAAAACTGCGGCAACCGCTGATGCAGCAGGTGAAGACGCTCTTGCGTGAGAACGAACACCTGTCGTTCGAAGCCAGTAATTTCAGGGTCCCACGGGAGGGTGTGAACCCCGACGCTGTCATCCAGTTTGGATCGAAAGACCTCGCTAACCTCCTCCACGAGGGCTCTGGTAGGCGCTATGTACACAAGTCGTGCAGGCGTCGATCCTCGCAGTTCGGAGAACATCCACTCGCGGATGATGTACGACTTACCTGCGGATGTCGGCGCAGATACACTCACCCAGTCATTGGCAGAAGCGAGCTCCCAGAACGCTTTTTGAAAAGGGTTGACGTCGATAACGTCGCCTCTCGGCAGCGTTACCGTTAGCTCGGCGCGACGGCCTAGCGCGTCAAGGACAAGTGTCGATGAGTTTGCTTCGATCGACGCGATGATGCTCTCGTCACGGTCTCGTGCCAAATCGATTGCTGGCTGATTCCCCACACGATCTAGGAGAAGAATGGCGGCGGCTCGCTGCTCATCGCTGCTGTGGCGCGACCTCAGGCATCCTTGCGCAACACGCAGCACGGCATCCTGAGCAACCTCATTCGCCTCTGGCGTTAGCGCACTCGCACACACCAAAAGAAAAGCCCAGTCCGGCTCGCGCGTGGGAGACGCGGATTCGTCCAGAAAAGGCACATCCGCCTGTACCGAACTGACCGCGATTTCCTCCAGTCCAGCTCGGAACCGGCTGAGGGCGAGCACCCGGTCCGACAACTGACTCATGGCTTGACCTCAATCCGAAGCTCAGTCTTGATTGCCTTTCGAAATTCCTCGACGGACGGCATTGGAAAGAAGAACACCTCGATAGCATGCTTAGTCAGGGAACGATTCTCAAGGCGCGTCTTTGTGGATTGCGCCCAACTACTGAGGACTTCGTCCAGTTCAGCCTTAAGAGATGCTTCCTCACGAGGAAGACTTGGATAGTTTTCATGAACGAACCCAATAAGGCAGGCGCCACGCATCTCGACATTCGCAGAGAGGAGCGATCGGTCGTTGAAGTACTCGAGCAGACGAGCCGTTACCTCCGCGTTTCCAGTGTCGGCGTAGTGTCTGATCAGGAAGACGTCTTGCTCGTGAGCGGTGCCAGCCAGATAAGGCGCGATGCTATCCATGCAATCCGTCATCGCTTTAGCAACCGACTCATAGAGCTTTGCTTCACCCCAATAAACAGCTAGATCCCCGTTATCAAGGAGCTTCGCATGGACTCCGTCAGCCCCGTGGTACTGCATCTCGGTACTCGTCTTTAGAGACATCTTGCTAAGAACCTGCGGTATCTGGAGTCCTTTTTCAAGCAACGCATATAAAAGGAGTTCTGCACCCTCCCCGGTCTTGACCTGGGTCTGAGTGAACAGGCGTGACGCTTCGTTAGCTAGGCGAGTAATCTCTGGAATCTGCCTATCCGGAGATAGTTGTCTGGCCTTTTCAATTTCCGTCCGAGGAATGCAGTAGTTAACGATCTGATTCGCAAGCTGCTGCGCCAGCGTCTTGAGGCGAGGGGTTCCCAAAGGGTCACTTCGGAGAAAATGACAGCGGACAATCGAACGCGTGCCTTCAACAGCGATTGGTTCGCCGTAAGTGACTAACGAACTCTCTACTTCGTCCCAGCCACCCCGCACGAGCCGTTGAACAGCCTCGATCAACGGGACTTGTTCGTCAATGGTAGTCTGACCCGCCTCGCTAGTCATGCGGTAAGCCGATCTTGCTCCGGGCGGACGACGCGACGACCAGCGCTCTAACGTCCCACGATTCGTGTCTGTTCATAATCGACCTCTTCAGCTGAGGGTCGAGTGGACCGACGACCCGGTTCAAACTGTCATGGCACGAATTTTACCGTACTGCTATGGCAGATACCCTTCGACACGCAGACCGTCATGTTGGAAGGCGCCGCAATTCGTGTGCTGCCGAGAACCATTGCGTTACCGAAGCGACCTTGCAGACCCTGACGTGTGGTGCGGGCGGCCGCTCCGATGGTGGATGAGGAGCACGACGCTCCAGGGGCCGAAGAGAAGGAACTTCAACGCATTCCACAGCATGAGGACGAACATGAGGTAGAGCCATTTGCTCCAGCCCTGCTCAATGAGCCCAATGCAGGTGACTGCGATCAGCAGGTAGACGACGCCGAGGAGCATGGAGGGGATCCCCCATTTGAGACCGCGCCGGGTGCGCAGCTTGTCGAGAAGGATGTTCGTCGGCATCCACCTGCGGAGGAAGATGCGGGTGTGGATGCTGGCGTTCCAAAGCCGGTTCAGGAGCATGATGTGGGCCTCACTTTCGCACGCAGGACTATCGCGGTGTGGCTGGTCCTGAGTGGTTCAGTACCCGAGATCATTCCCGGACGGTCTGCCTCACCCCAGCTTGCGGGGATCGGCGCGTGGTTGCTCCTGCCAACATCAGGATACGGCGAGCCCCGGCAAGAAGGAATACCCCCAAGGTCCTGGCGGGCTGTGCCTAGAGCGTCCGCCCGCCCGGTCGCTGCGCGGCTTCTTGAGTTCTCTCAACGGTGTCGTTTCGGTGTCTGGCGAGTGCGGTTTGGGTGCGTTCGTAGTCGATGCGTTGCGCATCATCGGCAGGTATCGGCCCGAGGGCGCTTGTTGAGGTGATGCCCCAACGGTCACGGTATGCGACGACCGCACGGACCACGTCGCGCTGCACTTGCTGGTCCCGCTTGGCGAGTGTGCTCAGCCACGGTGCGGGCTGCTCGATTGCGGCCTGGGTGAGAGTATCGATGCGTTGCTCCACGAGGCGCTCACGCTCGTTCAATGCCCGCAGCATCGCAGGGTCGCTAATGCCCGTAGCTCGCGGTACGAGCCCCGCGATGAGCCCCGCCTCGCTCCTCGACGAGGGTGGGTAGGTACTGGCGATCTTTTGGATCCGGTACCGAAGCAGTGACCCGAGGTCCTCCACGCCGTCGAGGTTCCCAGCCTGCACGATCTGTGGCAGAAGTTGCGCGATGTCGTGGCCCGCGGCCTCGAGGCGACGCAGTTCAGTGGTGAGGATTCCAAACGACTCAGTCTCCACAAGCTCATCGATGACATCGACGCTCAGGCCTCCGCGCTCGAGCAGGACGGTCCAGCGATGTTGCTGAGCTTCTTGTGCGATGGCGTCGTATTCAGCGGCAAGCTGCGCGAGCGATCCCCACGCTTCTTGCTCGGCAGTGATGGTGTCGTGAGCGGATTGTTCCGCCCCGACGTGTTGCAGGATGCCATAAAGGATGCTCCTGGCGGTCACCTGAAGGTCGTCGCGGTGCTGGTGCTCTTCGAGGTGGTGCTGATCGGTGGCGATATAGGCGCGGTTTGATTCCCGGCCGCGACTCATCGCGACGTAGAACGATTCACGAGTCATCTCAGGCGACGACACAATCGCATGCGCCGTCGTCACGGTCGAGCCCTGCGCACGATGCGCAGTGATCGCGTAGCCGAGGTTCTGTAAACGCACCTACCTCTCACACGAGAAGGAAGGCGGGCCGGAGCATGGGCCAAAACGAGCAGCAAGAGCAGACCACGGAGCCATTGCGGGCGGTGGTGTACGTCCGCATCAGTGACGACCCCGAGGGCACCGAACGCGGCGTGGATCGGCAGGAGTCGGACTGCCGAGCCTACGCCGCCGCCCACGGGTGGGAAGTCGCAGCGGTGTTTCGTGAGAATGACACGTCGGCGTTCAAGCAGCGCACGATCACGCTCCCGTCTGGTGAGCGGGTGCGGCGGGTGATCCCTCCTCAGTTCCGCGCCATGCTCACACACCTCACCGACGGTCACGCGCAGGTGATGGTCGCCTACGACTTGGATCGTGCGGTGCGCGACCCGCGCGACTTGGAAGACCTCATCGATGCGAAGGTGCTCGGCGGGTTCACCGTCCGCTCAGTCACCGGCTCACTTCGGTTGGATACGGACTCTGACGTGGCGATGGCCAGGGTGCTGGTGGCGATGGCGAACAAGTCGTCCGCTGACACTGCCCGCCGTGTCGCACGGGCGGCGAAACAGCAGGCAATCGAGGGTGCCTGGCACGGCGGCAGGGTGCCATTCGGATACCGCGCCGAGGCAGGCGCGCTTGTGACCGATCCGGTGACGGGGCCGCTGGTAGTCGAGATGTATCAGCGGGTGCTGGCCGGTGACTCGCTCTATCGCATTCGCAAGGACTGGAATGCGCGCGGCATCCTCACCACCCACGGGTGCGCCTGGTCAGATCGGACACTCAAGATGGTGCTCTACAACCCCTCCAACAAGGGTGTGCGCGAGTATCGGCCCGTCATGCCGGACGGGAGTCGCGCGAAGACCTCGAAAATGCAAGTGAAAGCGGCGTGGCCCGCGCTCGTGGATGAGGACACCTGGCAGCAAGTCTCCGATGTGCTCGACGCGAGGAAGCAAGCGCGGAGCTTCCACCAACCCGGCACCGGGGCGGCGAAGCGCATGTATCCCTTCTCGGGGCTGATCCGCTGTTCGAAGTGCGGGACGGCGATGATTCACCGGGGCGGCGTGTACCAGTGCATCCAGCCCACGCGGGGCGGGTGTCACCGTTCGATCCGTTCTGCCGAAATCGAGAGGCTCGTGGAAGAGGCTGTGCTGGCGACGTTCGAGCAGATCACTCTCCACCCCAAAGAACGCCAACGATCCAGCGGCGACCTTGTGGCGCGAGTCGGGCTCACAGCGATGCTCGACGCGGACCGGGAGCGCCTGGCCAGGCTTGATGACGACTACTACGACGGGCTGATCGATAAAGCGATGTGGGTGCGGCAGCGCGCGAGGATCGCGGAGCGGATCGAGGCGACCCGCCGCGAGTACACCGCCGCCATGCCTGAGCACGCTGGGTCGAGCATCGACGTCACTACGGTTGCGACCGAATGGGAGGGCCGCACCCCGATGTGGCAGTACCAAGCGGCGAGCCTCATTCTCCAAGCCGTACTCGTGCACGCGCTCCCGCAGGGCATGAACGGTGCGACCCCGGCCCGTCGCCGTAACGAGAGCGTCGAAGCGTTCCATGTGCGTCGTGCTGCGTACCGTGCCGAAGTCCTCTCGCACCGGGTCGAGTTCATCTGGCGCGCATAAGCCGGATCGTGCGTGATTGGCCCCGCCCCTGGCAGCAAAGCAGATTAGGGGGCGGGGCCGTTGCCTTTCTCAGCGACAGCCGGGCTCATGGGGCGTGGCGTGGTGCAGAGCTCGCGCAGTTCGGCCAGCACCGCAGGATCGGCCACCACGGTGGTGAAGCCCTGCGCACTACGGGAGGCGGCGGCGAGCCGCGCGCCGAGCGTGGCAGCAGACGACGGAACAGGGGCGGCGGCGGGGATGGCGGTGTGGGTGTTCATACCGTTAGGTGCGGAGCCCCGCCCCCAGATTCATCGTGGGTTGTGCTTGTCGGGATGGGCGGCGCGGATCGCATCCATCAGCGCCTCGTCGTCGCGCAGAGCGTCCACCGTTTCGCCGCGCAGTAATCGCAGCAGCACACCGTCACCGACCGGGGTACCAGCATGTTTCCGGTCGGGATGCCCGAGCACGATCCGCAACAAGGTCGACCACGAGCGGGGCGGCAGACCGAGCAGCACCGGGATCGTGCGGTCGCGGCGCAGTACCTCGACCCCGCGCTGACGCGAGGACAGATCAGCGAGCCGGTAGACCACATGCTCAACGCACTCGGCAACGAGCGCAGTATCCCAGCCCGCCGAGACGAATAGCGCGACCGTCGCAGACAGCAGCGCGGCCACTCGTGCCTCATGCTCGTTCTCGTCCGCGTCGTCGTCGTTGTGTGTGAATGCGGGGTGATAGTCGGCCAAGCGCTCTCGCTCGGCGAACCGCACAGCATCATGAAACCCGACGATCCGAGCGGTGTGACGCACCTTGTTGGCAGAGGTCAGCATTCCTGCGGCACGAGTCTCCGCGTGACAAGTGATCTGCACGGCACGGGTGACCACGGCCCACGGGTTGTCCGCGTTCCGCGTCGAGGGAGCGAGCATAACCTCGAACGCGGCAGAGGCGACCTCCCAGGCGTCCAGTCCGTGCTTACGCGCGAGTGGCCGGTACTTCGTAGCGGTGTACCGCATAAGTTCTGATGCTTCACGGTCACCCCGCCAGGCGCCCGGCCCGGACTCATGTAACCGGACAAGGAGGGCCCGCAGTCCATGCGGGCTCTCGAATTCGTGGCAGAATGAATCTGCTGGGGCCGCGGCATCGATGCTCGCGGCTGGTGTGCTGTGCTCGTCCACGGTGACGCCTCCCACAAGGGAGGTGCGACAGCGGAACCCGCGACCGGTTTTTCAATCCCAGCGTTATCAGGCGGGTAGTGCCCTGGGTGGGCGACAAGTATGTGAGCGTGATCTGCGGACTTGTTCGCTCTGCGACGCAGAGGATCGCCTCCGACCCCTTGGGAATGGATTGCGCTAGAAGGCGCTGATCTGGACACCGTCTCCGCTGTGAGCAGATTCGGCTGCGGGCTCGGGGGCGGGGGCTTTATCATGAAGCATGGTTGAAACGCCCACGGCTGCGAGCCCGATCAGCCCCAAAAGCACTGATGCCGATGGTGAATCCAGGGTTCCCGAATCCCGCGAACCCCTGTGGCGGCACATGCTCGGTGAATCGCTGAGAGAGCGGCGGACAGATAGCGGTGAGACCTTAAACGAGGTGGCCGCGCGCGCGGGGGTATCGCCGCAGTATCTTTCCGAGATCGAGCGGGGGCTGAAGGAACCTTCGAGCGAGATTATCGCTGCGGTTGGAGGCGCATTAGGGATCACGCTGCTTGATCTCACCTTGGATGTTGCTCGGTCCCTCGCGATGACGAGTGACACACAGGTCGAGATTTCGGTATCGCAGTCGTTCTTTGCGCTTGCTGCCTGATCCCGTGTCTGTGAGCCAGCCATCCTGCTATCACCGTTGCGCGATCACATGGTCAAGAAGTCCGTAATCGCGGGCGGTGCTCGCGGTGAACACCCGATCATGGTCGGTGTCCGCGCGGAGCGTTTCGATGCTCTGGCCCGTGTGGTGCGCGAGTACGCCCTCGATGTCGGAGCGTAGTCTGATGACTTCATCGGCTTGCAAGATGAGATCGGGGATCGTCCCTCGGCCTTGCGCGGCTGGCTGGTGGAGCACGATCCGTGCGTGCGGCAGCGCCGCACGTTTCCCTGGTGCGCCAGCGGCGAGAAGCACTGCTCCGACGGATACCGCTTGCCCGACACATGTTGTGGCGACATTAGGCTTGATGAACTTCATCGTGTCGTAAATGGCGAGCATAGCGCTCGGGTCGCCGCCCTCGCAGTTGATGTAGAGCTGGATGTCACTATCAGGACTGTCTGCTTCGAGGTACAGCAGTTGTGCGATGAGGGCGTTGGCGACTCCCGCGTCGATCCCGGTTCCTAAGTAGACGACACGCTCGGTGAGCAGGTGGGAATACACGTCCATGATGCGTTCACCACGAGGATGTTGCGCGATGACATTGGGAATGGTGTAGCTGCTCATCGGCTTGACCCCTTCGGCTCGGAAGTGAACCCGGTCACCGTCTGGCGTTGCTGGGGCCGGTAGTCGTCGAAGGAACCCACGATGGTGTCGATGAAGCCGTACTCGCGGGCCTGCAAAGCTGAGTACCAGTGGTCGTGCAAGGAGTCTTCAAAGATGCGTTCGACCGGTTGTCCGGTGTCCTCCGCGATCAACCCGAGAACGGTATCGCGCGTGTGGCGGAGGTCGTCCGCTTGTAACGCGATGTCCACAGCGGCACCGCCGATTCCGGCCGAGCCCTGGTGCATGAGTACGCGGGCGTGTGGGAACGCCTTCCGTTTGCCTTTGGTGCCCGCGGAGAGCAGGAACTGTCCGGCGCTGTATGCGATACCGAAAACGAGCGTTGAAACGTCGTTGGGGATCGTGTTCATGACGTCACGTATCGCGAGCATCGCCGGTACCGATCCGCCAGGAGAATGAATCCACAGTGCGATATCGGCTGACGAGTCAATCGAGGCAAGGCTGATGAGTTGTGTTGCGAGCAAGGTGCCGTTGTCGTCATCGAGCGGCCCATCGAGGACGAGCACCCTTCGCTCGTACAGTTCGCGTCTTACGGATTCGGTGAACAGTGGCTGTTTCGGGGAATCGCTCATGCTTCAATCGTCGCTCTCAGCGCAGCAGCGCGTTGAGGTATCTGCTGTTGGCAGAGCTGCCCACAGCAGAGAGGCACCGGTGCCAGATCGGACTACACGGCTGCAGCTTTCTGTCGATCTACCTGACGGCAGGCTTCGTTGTTAGCCGAGGCGTGCCGTCAGCATGGGGTACAGGGTTGCCAGGAGAAGAATCGCCATGAGGATGTTGAACATGCGCCTGTTCTGAGCGCGCTGGAGCCAACCTCGAACACTTGATCCGAACAGCGCCCACAACGCAACGCTCGGCGCGTTGACCAGCGCGTAAATGATGGCGACGACCGCTACCTGCACCACGGTTGCCCCGGCTGGGAGGTAGTTCGCGGACGCTCCTACTGCCATCACCCATGCTTTCGGGTTCACCCACTGAAACGCGGCGGCGCCAAGGAATCCGAGGGGTCTCCGGCGCGTTCCGCTGTCGGACGGTGCGGGGGCTGTGGCGATCTGCCAGGCGAGCCAAACGAGATACAGCGCCCCAACGATCCGTACCCCGGTGTAGAGGGGCGGGTACGCGGTGAACAGTTCGGCAAAACCGAGCCCGACTCCGAATACCATCACTCCGAATCCGATGCTGATCCCGGCGAGGTGCGGGAGCGTCTTGGCGAAGCCGAAATTGACCCCGGAGGCGAGGAGCATCAGGTTGTTCGGTCCAGGAGTGATCGAAGTGACCAGAGCATAGAACCCCAGAGCGAGGAGCGTGTCAGTATTCATCCGGGGACAGCCCCCGGCAGGGAGGGCGCAGGATTGGATCTTTCACACACACTGCGAGTGTGACACTCATCGGCTCAATGCGGCAGGTGTCCTAGTACACTTGACTTCCGATGAGTACACGATCGACCTGGCACCCGTGGATCGAGGACGGTGGCACAGCAGCCCTCCACGAGAGACTCGCGGGAGCACTTGAGAGCGACATTCTCCGTGGCGAGATTGCCCCCGGGGCGCGCCTGCCTGCACATCGTGATCTAGCCCGGCGGTTGGGTATATCGGTGGGCACGGTAACGCGTGCCTACATGAACCTTGAACGCCGAGGGCTGGTTACTGGCGAACATGGACGGGGCACATTCGTTGCTGCGCCGGACTGTCCACGCGACGGGACTGAGCTCATAGACCTGTCTGTCAACGTTCCGCCGCCGATGCTTGCCGCCCGAAAGCTGGCAAGCACGTTGACAGCCCTGCCTCAGCTTGTATCAACGACCGACCTCTCGACCTACTCCGACCCACTCGGCATGCTGCGTCATCGACAGGCGATCGCCACTTGGTTGAGCACCCAGGGCATGCCGGTTACGGCTGAACGAGTGCTGATTACACATGGCGCACAACATGCTCTCGCTGTCGCCTTCGCTGCTGCAGGTGAGCCCAGAGGGGTCGTGATCACTGAAGCACATACCTATCCAGGAGCCCTTGAGTCGGTCCGGCAAACCGGGAAACAACTCATCTCCGTACGCACTGATGACCACGGAGTGATCCCTGACGTGCTCGCAGACGTGCTGAGATCAACTCAGGACGCACCTTCTCGGATCGTGTATCTGACACCAACTCTGCACAACCCGTTCGGCTACGTCATGGATCAACGACGACGGACCAGCATCGTCGACGTGTGCCGCAAGTATGATGCCACCATCATTGAAGACGATGTCTACTCGGTGTTCCGAGCCGCCCAGACAACACCGTTGGCAACGCTCGCCCCCGAAAGAACCTGGTACGTCAACGGCTTCTCCAAGAGCCTAAGTCCAGGCCTCCGAGTCGGTACCCTCGTCTCTCCCGAAAACAACCAGCTCCAGGGACGTGCCGTCCTCCAAGCAACGACCCTGGGGGTCAGCCCGTTAATGGCTGAACTTGTCGCGCGATGGATCTCTGACGGCACCGCCGCCGATATCGCTATCGCGTTGCGCGCCGAATCCGAAGAACGGCTCGACCTCGCCGGGTCGATGCTCGCCGACCGTATCCCGTTTCTTCCCTCTGGCGGCTTCCACCTCTGGCTCCCGATGCCCAGGGCCCAAGCAGAGGAAACCGCGCACCTGGCAGCGCGCGAAGGCATACTCGTCACGCCTCCGACAGCAACGCTCACTGATCCGTCGAGTGAAGAATCGGGTCTCCGTGTGTGCATCGGCCGCCCCGATCCTCGGCAACTCGAACGCGGGCTCGCGCGGCTCAAACGCCTCATTGAGACGATGCCCTAAAGAGGAAGGCCACAGAGGCACGCAAGGTGGAAGCATCCGAACGATCGAGAGCCCAGCGGGTTGGGTCCTCGTCTCCCGCGTCGCAGTTCACGAGCCGTCGACGGCAACCGTGCCGGACCTCTGGCTCAACCTCAGTCCCCTTCGGCGGAGTATCGCAATCGTCTGGCACCAGGGCCTTCAGCGGAAAGCTGGTCATCGGGGTTGAGAATGCGACAGGTATTGAGCGAGAGGCAACCGCAGCCGATGCAGCCAACGAGTTCTTCTTCAAGACGTTCCAGTTCTCGTCGTCTCGCTTCAAGTCGCTCGTGCCAGCGTTTAGAGATCTTTCGCCAGTCGGCCTTTCCCGGCATCCGGTTCTCAGGCAGTGACTCGAACACCTGCGCAACCTCGGCCAAAGGAATACCAAAACGACGGGCAGCGCTGATGATCCCGATCCGACGCAGCACATACCTGGGATACCGGCGCTGGTTCCCAGCCGTACGAACGGAAGAGATCAAACCCTGATCCTCATAGAACCTGACCGCGCTGGTAGCGATTCCAGCGCGTCGAGCGACTTCCCCAACCGTGAGGAGATCCGTGGGTGCGTAGCTCACAGCGCCTTCTCCTTGACTTCAAGTGAACTTGAAGTTCTAGCGTAGCTGATGTGACTTCATCGACACCGGAACACCCGCAGCAGCCCACGCCCTCCGCTATTCCTGAAACCCAATCCGGGTGGAGGGCGCTCTTCTCGAAGCCGCACCTATCGGCAGTCATCGTCATGGCGAGCGGGGTCGGCCTGTACGCCATGAACCTGTACTTCACCGCAGCGCTCATGCCAACCGTGGTTTCAGAGATCGGTGGTGAGCAATACTACGCCTGGGCGTCAACCGGGTATTTGATCACAGCGGTGATAGCGACGATGTTCGTCAGCCGCATGCTCACCACGCAGGGAGCTGCCCGAGCCTACGTCACCGCGTACCTGCTCTTCGCTGCCGGGACCCTCATCAGCGCAGCAAGCCCAACGATGGAACTGTTCGTGACCGGGCGAGCAGTACAAGGCTTTGGCGCGGGCCTACTCACGGGCCTCGGCTACGCGGTGATCCGCAGCGTTCTACCCCAGACCCTCTGGACTCGTGGCACCGGAGTGGTGTCCGCGATGTTCGGCATCGGCACTCTCGTAGGTCCTGCACTCGGCGGCGTGTTCGCCGAACTCGACGCATGGCGCCCCGCGTTCGGTGTGCTCGCCGCGCTTGCGATCGCCCTAACGTTCGTGACGCTGCGTGCCTTGCCCCGACATAAACCTGCGAAGTCTCCACAGGCTCGAGTGCCGATCCCTTCAATCATCGCCCTCGCCCTCACGTCAGCAACACTCAGCCTCAGCTCCACCCTTTCAAGTAACTGGGTGCCGGTGATGATCGGCGCAGGGCTGCTTCTTCTCATCGTGTTTCTCGCGGTCGATGCTCGTGACGTTAACGGGGTGCTTCCTCGACTCACCTATACCCGCGGCAACCAACTCAAATGGGTGTACCTCACGGTCGCAGCGCTATGTGCGGGCGTCATGACCGAGAATTTCATCCCGCTGTTTGGACAGCAGCTCGCGAACCTCTCCCCGTTGCTGGCAGGCCTCCTGGGGGCGGTTCTCTCGCTTGGGTGGGTGGTTGCTCAACTTTTCAGTGCGAACGCCACCGGGAACGTAGCTCGCGCGTTTACTCGTACCGGTCCAGTGCTCCTCACCTTTGGCCTGGTCGCCTACGGGCTATTGCAAGTCACGGACGCTTCGGCGCTCACGGTCGTATTGTGGGTGGTCGTGCTATTGATCGCGGGTGTCGGTATCGGACTTGCTTTCCCGCACCTGTCGGTCGCAGCGATGAGTAGCAGCGACGACGAGGTCGAAGGTGCAAAGGCCGCAGCCGCTGTCAGCACGACGCAGTTGATTGCGTTCACCCTCACCTCGGCGATCGCAGGAAACCTGCTCGTCCTCGGCGGCGCGAGCGACCTCACAGCAGCCCGCTGGCTCATCCTGGGAATCGCCGTTATCACCCTCGTCGGCATTTTTACCGCGCTTTCTGTCACCAGGAAGCCTCGAACAGCACGTTAAGAGGCAGGCGCAGCCTTTGGCTTAGCGTCGATATCGTCCGCGAGCATTTCAGTCTCGGCGCGCGTGTCGGGATCAGTGAGGTCGAGGTCTCGCGTCATCGTCTCCGAGAAGGCGTGTCGGATGTGTTCGTCGCGTGTTGTGCTGTCTTGGCCGTGCTTCCAGTAGGCGGCGGCGAACAGGTGGTCTCGATCCTGTCCGTGCCGGATGAGGCATCGGCGTGCCTCTGCGACGGTCGAGGCTTCGGCAGCGAGCCAGGTCTGTACTCCAGTCTTGAGGGGGATCGTGGGGAGCGTTTTATCGAGTTCGTCGCAGAGTTCTGTCGGTGTCCACCCGTTACCTGTGCGGAGATGCAGTTGGAGGCCGGGGTGCGTCGGGATGAGCACGCTATCGTCGGATTCTGGGATGTGAAGCCAGGCATGTACCCGGTTTGCTTCCGGGATGGCGTGGAGGATCGTGGCAGCTGCGGGGAGTGCACTGGCGTCAGCGATGAGAATGTGCTCGATGACCTCATCACCGAGCGCCCACTCGCGGCGGACAGCATACACATCGACGTGGTCGCCCGGGCGGGCCTGGGCCAGCCAGGGCAGGAGGATACCGCTCGTATGGGTGAGGACGTCGATCTCGATCGTTTCGGGTGCGAGTCGGCGTGAGACGGTCATCGCTCGCATCTCGGGCGCGCCGTTCTTCCCAGGTACGGCGATTTTGATGCCGTCTGCGGGCAGTGTGGGCTTGTAGTCGGCCAGGCCTGCCGAGGCGAGGGTGACGCGCGTGTAGCTCGGGGCGATGCTGTGAATGCTGGTGATCTCGGCGTTGGCGGAGACGGGACGCATGGTCTGCTGCGTGAGTTCGCGGATGCGACGGCGGATGGTAGTCATGCCGGCTGTGGTCCTTCCAAGGGGATGGTGTGGTCGGGGTGCCAGATGGCGGGGTCGCGGTGTGTGACGAAGACGAGAGTCGCATCGATGTCAGCGAGGGCGTCGGCGATCCGCTGTTCTGTGGCCGCGTCGAGAGCGGAGGTGGCCTCGTCGAGCACGAGCACCGGTGCGTTCTTGAGGAGAGCGCGTGCGAGCGCGACGCGTTGACGTTCACCTCCGGAGAGCGCTTGCCCGTGGACGCCGAGGTGCTGGTGGATGCCGAGCGGGTCGCGAGCGATCACCTCGCCCAGTTGGGCGCGCTCGGCCGCGTGGATGATCTCGTCGTCGGAGGCTCCGGGGCGGCCGAGTCTGATGTTCTCGGCGAGCGTGCCGGTGAGCACGACGGGATCCTGGGGGACGTAGGCGATTCTTGCGGTGATCTCCGCCTCCTCGAGTGCGGAGAGCGAGACGCCGCCAAGTGTGACGGTGCCCTCGGCAGGGTCGTCGAAGCGCTGCAACAGTCCGAGGATGGTGCTCTTGCCCGCACCGCTGGGTCCGGCGACGTGGACACGTGCCCCTGGGGGAATGGTCGCGGTGATCGTTCGCAGGGCGGGAGGATGTCCGACGTTGCGGAGTTCGATCTCTGAACCTGCCGGAGGTACGGGGTGAGCGGCGGCGGGAAGGCTTGGCGCCGTCGCGGCGGAATGGTAGGCCGAGCTGTGTGAGCGTACGTCGTTCAGGCTGACGCCGGCGAGGGCGAGTTCGTCGATCGGAGCGGACGCTCGGATGGTGAGCACCAGCAACGCGAGGGCTGCCGCCGGGGCCGCGAACTGTCCGGACACGGCAAGAAGGATCAGCATCCCGGCAACGGGCGTGGCCGATGCGAGAGAGGACACGAGGGTTGCGGGCGCTGCGGCACGGTTGGTTCGCGCCATGGCCTGTTCCTGTCGTGCCCATGCTTCATCTGCGCGGACGAGACCTCGGGGACCGGCTGCGGTGCGGATCAGTTCGAGGTGGTCGACGAGTTCCATCGTCGCGCGCGTCGCCTCCTGCTCGATGCGATGACGTTCGGCGTCAGCGCGTTGCAGATGGCGTTGCGCGAGCATCTGCGCGGCGAGGGCGGCCAGAAGTAAGAGGGCGAGCACGCCTGCCTCGCGAGCACCGGACACGAGTCCGACCGCAACAATCATGAGCAGAGGGACGAGCGGCGCGCAGATCACTGTCTGCAGCTGATGGGCGGGCACACCCATCAGCGCCGGGATGCTGCGTCCGGCAACGGTGGTCACGAGTGCGCGGTTATCTGCCGTGAACCAGGACAGCTTCGCGGCCGAAAGGGATTGGCCGAGCTGGGCGTAGAGGTCGCCGGCCAATCGCGCGCCGCCCAGATACCCGGTGCGGGAGACCAGCACGGTGGCGACCAGCGACACCGCCGCTGCGGCGAGCACGGGCAGGACGCCGCCCCGGTCACGGATCGCGACGGCAAGGACCGTGTAGGCGGTAGCTTCGGCGAGGGCTACGAGCACCCAGCCGGTGCCGATCCATGCGATCCGCCGTCTCGCCGGGGTCGGGAAGCCCGGCCGCGCCTGCTCGGTTGCAGAGGTGCTGCGATTCATCGGTCGTCTCCTTCCGTAGGCGCGGCCGCCGGGAGGAGCCTGAGGACATGGTCGGCTCGGTCGGCGAGGCGCGGATCGTGGGTGACCGCCACGACGGTCTTCCCGTCAGCGCGGGCGAGTTCTTCGAGTTCGTCCCAGAAGCGGGTGGCTGTCGCGTCGTCGAGGGCGCTCGTGGGCTCGTCGAGCAGGATCGCGCCCGCGGGCGCGAGGAACGCGCGGGCAAGCGAAACGCGCTGGCGCTCTCCACCTGACAGCAGGGCGGCGTCGGTATCGAGCGGGAGGTCGAGCTGGGCGCGAGCGAGGGCGGCCGTCAGCGTCGCGTCGTCGGCATCGGGGGCGGTCAGGCGAAGGTTCTCGCGGATGCTTGCGGGAAGCACGTCGCCGCCCTGCGGGATCAGCAGAACCGCCTCCGGCCGTGCCTCTTCGGAGAACGCCGACACGTCGGTTCCGCCGATCCTGACGATGCCGCTCACAGGCGGCTGCAGGCCCGCGAGCACGCGAAGGAGGGTGCTCTTTCCCGCACCACTCGGGCCCGTGACCGCCGTCACCGCGGACGCCGGCGCGGTCAGGGCGAGCCCGTCAAGGATCCTCCGCTCGCCCACCGAGACCACGATCCCGTCCGCCAGAACGCCCGCCGGCCCATCAATCGGGTTCGCGCTGCCGTGCGGCAGCACAGGTTCGGCGAGGAGCGCCCCGATGCGTGAGGCAGCGGCCCGCCCCGCGCTGATGTAGTCGAGGCCGTGTCCGAGCCGGAGTGCGGGCGTGACGAGGGCGAGGCTGAGCAGGAGGATTGCCGCGAGCACGGCGGGCTCCCGGGCGGAGCCGACCGCGTAGGCGATGGCGTAACTCGCGGCCGCTTGCAGCAGGCCGACGGCGACCGCGGCGGGAGTGGCGACGCGTCGCACCCAGGCGAGCATGCCGGTGGTGAAGCGCCGGGCGGCGTCCGTATAGTCCGCGAGGGCGCCTTCCGCTGCGCCGTAGCTGCGGAAGACATGGATGCCACGGGCGTAGTCGTCGATCGCGGTCGTGATCTCGCCCATCACCCGACCCCGCTCGGCACCATGTCTCGCCGAGAGTCGTGGGATCACCGTGAGGTAGGCCGCCCCGGCGAGCACCCCCGGGACGAGGGCGAGCAGGGATACGGGCCCGGCGAGTGCCAGCATCAGTAGAACGGCGCACATGGGGACCGCGACGAGGGTGGCTGCCTCCGCGGGAAGGTGGGCGATCATGTGGTGCAGCGCGGCGACGTCCTCGGAGACGAGCCGACGCGACCGATCCGTCGGGTAGGCGGCCAAACGATCGGCCGGCAGCCGGAGCAGACTACCGGCCACCTCGCGTCGCACACGCGCCTCGAACCGCCCCTCGACAGCGTGCGCGAGCCACGAAGCACCCGCAGCCAGGAGCGCCGCGCACAGCCAGGCGCCGCAGGCCCAACCCACCCCTTCGGGGGCCGGGGTGTCGATCATGCGCACGATCTGCCACATCGCGGCCAGACCGCACAGACCCGAGAGCGTCGCGCCAGCCGCTGCAACGGCCAGCGCCGGGAGGGAGGGACGCAGCAGTCGCAGGACGGCGGGGTCGAAGAGAGGTGTCGTGGTTGTCACCCCCAACACTATACGCGTATAGTTAGGGTGACCTAAAACGAATTGGAGGACATTGTGAACAAACTGGTTCCCGCGCAGATCGTGGACGAGGCCCTCGCCGTCATACGTTCCGATGGCGAGGTTGCGCTCTCGATGCGTTCCCTTGCCACGAAGCTGGGTGTGACCCCGATGGCGCTGTACCACCACTTCGCAGATCGCGACGCGCTGCTACTCGCACTGGTGGAGCGCGTCTCCGAGACGATCGCCTTCCCGGTACCCTCACACGACCCCGTACGGGACTCGGTCGATCTCGCCCTGTGCCTGCACGGCTTCCTCGTCGAGCACCCATGGATGATCCGCCTGATCTCCACCGGCAGGCTCGCAAGCCCGGCCGGCCTCCGGTTCCCGGAAGGGTTCCTCTCCTGCGCACGCCACGCCGGGCTCGATGACGAGGCAGCGTTCGTGTTCTACCGAACCATGTTCGCAACCATCCTCGGGCAGGCCACCATCACCTGCGACAAGCGGGACCGCCCGAGCGTTCTCCCCGAACACGACGGAGCCCGCGTGCTGCTCCCCGTCGTCACGGAACTGGCGCCGCGCTGGCAGGAACTCGACGCGGCGCAGACCCCGGCGCGAGTGTTCGAAGCCGTGGCGGGCATCCTGTCCGCCGCCTAAGGCCATACCCCAGCAAAGAAACGAGAAAGATCCATGCTCAGATCCGCACATACCCGTACCGCCTCCGCGATGGCTGCAGTGTTGGCCGTCGCGCTGCTACTCGCCGGCTGTGCCTCCGGGCCTACGGCGCCTTCCACGGACGGATCCACACCCGGCGACGGCGCATTCCCGCTGACCCTGCACAACGCCTACGGCGACGTCACGATCACGGACAAGCCCGAACGGATCGCCGCCCTCGGCTACGCCGACGTGGCGCTGGCATCGGCGATGGGTGCGGAGGTGGTGCTCGCGCCCGAATCATTCACGTCGGTCGCCGGAGCAGGCGATGACAAGAACCTGCCGTACATCGACCCGCTCCCCGAGGACACGACCTGGGTGAACCCGATGAGCATCAACGTCGAGCAGGTCGCCTCCGCTAAGCCTGACCTCATCCTCGCCACCGCCGCGTTCACACTGGACGAGGCCATGTACCAGCAGCTCAGCGACATCGCACCCGTCGTCACCTACGAGGAAGGCCTCTACCAAGCCACCAGTGAGGAATCCGCCGCGCGCGTCGGGCAAGCCCTCGGCGACCCCGAGGCCGCAGCTCAGCTGATCCAGCAGGCCGACGACGCCATCGCGAAGATGAAGGAAGAACTGCCGAACCTCGACGGCGGCACCTTCCTGTACGGGCAGGCCCGCGACGGCGTGGTCGTGTTCCTGGTCGATCAGGAGAACGTCACCGCCCGGTTCATGCAGCAGCTCGGACTCATCTCCCTCCCCGCGATCACGGACCTCGGCGGACAGGGCTCCGTGCCCGGCTCGATCGACGTGAGCTTCGAACAGGCCCCGCTGTTCAACGACGCCGGCGTGCTGTTCATGACGTACCAGTCCGACGCCCTGCAGGAGAAGTTCGAGTCCGACCCGATCGTGTCCCAGCAGCCGATCATGCAGCAGCGGTACTTCCCCGTCGGCCTCGAGGCCGCGACCGCCTTGCAGGACCCCAACGTCGCGGCCGTGCCGTGGCTGCTCGAAGAGCTGCGCCCCGGCCTCGAACTCATCCCCGCGACGTGACCCGCCCGCTCGAGGAGGCGCGGCCCGCCCGCTGGCCACGCCTCCTCGCAACGGTGCTCCTCGCAGCCATCCTGGTAGGCCTGCTCGCCTCCGCCAGCATACTGATCGGCTCCCGACCCGTCGGCCCCGCCGAGATCATGGCGCTCGTCAGCGGGCAAGGATCGGAGGACGTGCGGACCCTTGTCGGCGAGGTACGTCTGCCGCGCACCCTCGCCGGGCTGCTCGTCGGTGCTGCACTGGCCTGGGCCGGGGCGCTCATGCAGGCGATGACCCGGAACCCCCTCGCAGACCCGGGACTTCTCGGCGTCGGATCAGGGGCCGCATTCGCGGTGACGATCGGCATGAGCTGGCTCGGACTCCGCTCCGCCCTCGGGATCGCCGCCTCCGCGATCATCGGTGCCGCAGCGGTCACCACGGTCGTGCTCATCCTCGGCCTCCGAGGGCGTGCGGACGGTTCTCGGCTGATCCTCGCCGGAGTCGCATTCAGCATGACCATCTCCGGTATCCAGTCGGCCATCACCCTGCTGAACCCCCGCGCTCTCGACGCGATGCGAGCCTGGTCCGCCGGATCGCTCGCAAGCCCCGATCGCGAGGTCATCGCCCTCTCCCTCCCGGTACTGGCCGCCGGCGCTCTGATCGCCCTTCTGCTGGTCCGCCCGATGGACGCGCTCGCCCTCGGCGACGACCTCGCCCGCGGCCTCGGCTCCCACCCCCTGGCCACCCGTGCCGGCACCGGGCTCGCAGCCGTGTGCCTCGTCGGCGCCGCCACCGCGATCGCCGGACCCATCGGGTTCATCGGCCTCATGGTGCCGCACATCGTCCGGCCCTTCACCGGCCCCCGCACCGCACCCCTCCTCCTGATATCCGCGTTCACGGGCGCCGGCCTGGTCCTCACCGCCGACATCCTGTCCCGCATCATCCTCTGGCCAGGAGAGATCCCCGTCGGCGTCGTCTGCGCAGCCCTCGGGGCGCTCGCGATGCTCGTCCTCCTCCGGAGACACCAATGACCCGACGCCCGACCAACCACAGACCCGGTGATCGCACCGCATGGCGGTGGACGATCGCATCCCTCGCACTCACCGGTCTGATCCTCGCCTCACTCACTTCCGGCGACCTGCCGCTGACCCCGCAGGAGGTACTCGACGCGCTCCTCGGACGCGCCGACGACTTCACGACGACCGTCGTCCTGACCTGGCGGCTGCCACGCGCACTCACCGCCCTCGCATTCGGCGCAGCACTCGGCGCAGCCGGCGCGATCTTCCAATCCCTCACCCGCAACCCGCTCGGCAGCCCCGACGTCATCGGCTTCAACACCGGCGCATACACCGGGGTTCTCCTCACGCTGCTCCTCCTCCCAGCAAGCGGGTTCCTCACTCTCGCAATGGCCTCCATCGTCGGCGGCCTCGTGACGGCTGTCCTCGTGCTCGCCCTCGCCCGTCACACGCGAAGCGGGGTCCGCCGCGGCCTCATCCTCACCGGGATCGCCATCAGCGCCCTCCTCGCCGCGGTCAACACCTGGTTGCTGTACCGCACCGACACCGCCACCGCGACAACCGGCTCCATCTGGGCCGCCGGCACCCTGGACAACATACGCTGGGCACAGGCCTGGCCCGCCCTCACGACCCTGGCCATCATTGGAATCGCCACCGCCACTGTTCTCCCGACGCTCCGCATCCTCGCCCTCGGCGACGACCTCGCCACAGCACTCGGCCTACGAGTGCCCCGCACGAGAACGACACTCGCCATCTCCGCGGTACTCCTCACCGCCACCACCACCGCGGTCGCCGGACCGATCATGTTCATCGCCCTCGCCGCGCCCCACATCGCAAAGACCCTGCTCCCACGCAGCCGACCGATCCTCGCCGCCACTGTCTCCGGCGCGATCTTGCTCGCCGCCGCCGACTGGATCGCCGCCCACGCCTTCGCACCAACCCAGCTCCCCGTCGGCGCGATCACCGTCACCCTCGGCGGACTCTACCTCACACTCTCGATCCTGCTGCGACGTCAATGATCAGTCCCGAACCTGCCGAAGAAGCGTCACACGGCCAGACGGCACCTTCCATCCCGCATAGGCCTGAGCACAACAGATCCTCTCGAAAGATCGCTTAGCCTTCACCATCTACACAGTTA
This sequence comes from Corynebacterium sp. HMSC22B11, assembly GCF_001815965.1. Taxonomy (NCBI): domain Bacteria; kingdom Bacillati; phylum Actinomycetota; class Actinomycetes; order Mycobacteriales; family Corynebacteriaceae; genus Corynebacterium; species Corynebacterium sp. HMSC22B11. Next base: position 48,108 of record NZ_KV823508.1, read on the forward strand.
TGCACGTATGCCACCGTGGGTGGGGTGTGCGCACCTCCTTCATGAGACGACTCATGAGGGAGGCCAGGGTGAAGGGCGGCGTGATCCTGTTCCGCGGCAACGGTGCTGCCGCGCGCCGTTATGTCGAGGCCGACCGTTCGCGCGCTGACGAGTATTACCTCGGCGCGGACAACGCCGTCGCCGAATACACCGTGCTCGATGCTCGTGGCGAGGTCACCGCCACCCGTTCCCTGAGCGCCGCGGAGTATGAGGGGTGGGTGGACTGGATAAACCCGCTCACGGGCGAGTCGATGGGCACCCCGCGTAAACCCGGCGAGAGGTCGAAGGGGTCGCCGTTGTTCGCGGAGATGGCGATCAACGCCCCCAAGAGCCTGTCGGTCGCAGCCGCCCTCCACCCCGAAGTCTCCGCCGCGCTCGATCAGGCGCAGCAGGACGCACTGGGAGAGATTCGACGCTGGCTCGGCCAGCAATCCGTGACGAGGGTCGGCCCGCGCGACCAACGGGAGGTGCTGCCTATCGAGCGGATGCAGGTCGTCGGCATCACTCACAAAACCTCTCGGGCGGGTGACCCGCACCGGCATATCCACATGCAGATCGGTACCCGGGTGTGGGCGGCTGGAAAGTGGCGGGCACTGGATACCGCCGCGTTGTTCAAGCAGCAGGGCGTGATTCGTGCCCTCGGCACGGCGGTCATCGCCGCGCACCCGCACCTCGCGCAGACCCTCGCAGAGCACGGCCTGACCCTCGATCCCGTGTCCGGGGAGGTGACGGAGTTGCAGCCGTTCAACGGTGTCATGTCGAAGCGGTCGGCGCAGATCAGACGCAACCTTGACCGGCTCGAAGCCGAATGGGAAGCTGACCGTCCGGGCGAAGTGCTCGGCCCGGTCATGAGCGCGAAGTTGCAGGGCATCGCGTGGACGCACCAGCGGCCAGGGAAGAAGCCCACGGATTTGAAGAATGAGCAGTGGTGGGTGCAGGAACTTCGCGACGCCGGATACGATCCCGCACGTGTCGAACAGCGTGCAGTGCAGCGCGCGGTGACGCTGGATGAGCTTGCGGTGCAGGAGGTTGCATCACGGGCATTGGATCGCTGCGCCGCCGCATCATCAGCATGGACAACGCACACAGTTCAGGAGCACGTCACCCGCATCACCACCGAACACGGCGTGCAAACCACACCTGCCGAGCTGCGCGACTTCATCGCACTCGCAACTAACCTTGCGCTCTCCGATTGCTTCTCCGTCCTCCCGCCAGAGGCGGCAACGCCGGAGCATGTCGCCCACCTGACTAGCCTCGCCGTGGTCGCCGCCGAGACCGCGCTACGCGACCAACTGGCGGCTGCGTCACCAGGGCAGGAGCATGCGCACCCGGACGTGACCGAGGCCGCGCGGGCGGCAGGGCTCGACGCTGGACAGAGTGCCGCTGCTGCTGCGGTCGCTTCGGCCGACCCGCTCGTGATCGTGGAAGGCGCTGCGGGGAGCGGGAAAACGACGATGCTCCGCACCGCCATCGAAGTTGCCGCCGAACACAGGCGGGCGTCGCGGGTGGTTGCACCGACGTTGCGCGCAGCGCAGGTCGCACACGAAGAACTCCGCGTACCTGCAACATCGGTCGCGGCGCTCGTGCACGCCCACGGATGGCGGTGGAACCGCGACGGCGTATGGACACGCCTGAATCCCGGTGACACCGACCCCGACACCAGACGGATCTACACCGGCCCCGCGCGGGATGCGGTGCTGTTGCGGGGTGAGCGGGTGATCGTGGACGAGGCCGGGATGCTCGACCAAGACACTGCCCACGCCCTCCTCACCATCACCCAAGAGGCAGGCGCGATTGTCGCGCTCGTGGGCGACCGCGCACAACTCCCTGCCGTGGGCCGGGGCGGGGTGCTCGATATGGCCGCCCAGATACGCGGCCGCACCTACGACATGACCGAACTGCACAGGTTTGCTGACGCGGAGTACGCAGCACTCACGTTGACGATGCGCGACCGACAGAACCCCGGCGAGGTGTTCGACCGACTCGCCGCAATGGGCTTCGTGACGCTCCATACTGGTGAGGAGTCGGCCCGCGACCACATCGCCGAGAACGCTAGCCAAGATGAGGCGATCACCGTCGCCTTGAACGACGAAGCCGCCGCCTTGAACGAGCGCATCCGCATGGGACGCATCGAACGCGGTGAGGTCGACGACACGATCACGGTGACCGGGAGCGACGATCTGCCCATCGGTCGGGGTGATCTGATCCAGACGCGGAAGAACGACACCGGTTTGGGCGTGGCGAACCGGCAACAGTGGATTGTGCAGCACGTCGCTGAGGACGGCACTCTCTATGCGAGGGAAGTCGCGAGCGGGCGGCGGAACCCGCGCACCGTCGCTATACCTGCCGAGTATGTGAGCGAACACGCGCACCTGTCCTACGCCGCCACCGCTTACGGCGTCCAAGGCACAACGGTCAACACCTCCCACACGTTTCTGTCGGAGGCGACGAGCGCGGCAGGCATCTATGTCGGCATGACCCGAGGCCGAAAGAACAACCGGCTGCACGTCATCGCCGAGAACCTGGCCGATGCTCGGGGGCAGTTCGTCACAGCGATGCAGCGCGACCCCGCCGACCGAGGCCTCGAGCACGCCACCGCGCAAGCTGCGGAAGCAGTGCGCGGCATCGTCAAGAACGGCCCGATTCAGCGCGTCAACGCAGAACTCGCCAGGCTCGATAGGGAAGCCAAGCGCGCAGAACAGGCGGCGCAGCGGTGGGAGCAGACCGCCAAGCAGCTCGACGCCCAACGTGCCAGGCACCGTGACGAATACGAAGAGAGCATCGCCGTGCTTCGTCGGGCCGAGAAAGAAGCCGGACGTGTGCGTGCCGAGGTAGCCGCGCCTCTCGTCGAGCAAGCCGAGCACGACGGCGCGGCGTACCTCGCCACCGTCGAAGCAGAGCGGACAGCGAGCGTACGTCTGGCAACTGTCGGGCGGTTCGGGCGGCGCAAGGTCCGCGATGAGTACCGCGCCGCGAGCGAACAAACGCAGATCACGCGAGCCCGCGTCCGGGATGCGTGGGAGGCTGAGCCGCCACGAACACCCAGCGCGCTACCCGAGTGGGTTGTGCAGGTCACGGGGCGGCGAGCAGAGGCCGATCCCCGAGTGCGAGACGCTGACCATGCTGTCGAATTCGCTCGCACCGAACGAGCCGCAACAAGTGAGCGTCATCGGAACGAGCGCCTGGTGCTCCTGGCGAGCGAGTACGGGCCGGAGAACGCGCGTGCTCGCCAGCACGGGATGCGCGCCCTCAACCCTGCTCGTAATGCCCGCGCCGCCCGCGCTCGTGCAGCGCTGCTTCGTGCCGAGAGCGAGGAAATCCGCGGCATTCCCGCGAATGACGCAGCTGAGCTTATCGAGGCCAAACGCGTAGAGCGGGAACTTGCGCAACATGAAGCCGAACGGCGTCAACGCCAACTCTCCTCTCCCGCTGGGTCGATGCGTCGTAATCCAGATGGGCGATCAGGACACGGGCTGGGACTATGACCCGCACTACGGCAGCGCGTTCATCTTGGTGTCACACCCCATGGATTCTCCGAGTGGTCTTCCTCTGGCCGTGACGACTGGGTCCCGGTCCTCGGTGTAGCGTTCTGCTCGGAAACTCTGCAACCGGTGTGGCGTCAGAATCGCGGTGTGGCACTTCAGGAGTCTGTTAGTCAGAGCCCCCTAAATCGGCGGGCTGGTTTCCGGCTCTGGTTTCGGTCCAGTAGCCGATCACGTGGTGACGGTCGCGGGGTGAGCCGAGTCGCTTGCGGAGCTCGCTGCGGATAGCGCGGCTGGCGGATGCTTCGCACGCCGCCCACGCGTACCAGGGCTCAGCGGGCGGGGTAAGCGCAGCAACGGTGGCGGGCAGCGCGCTGGGGCCATGGCCATTTCCGGTCCCGGTCAGCCAGCGGTATTCGACGGTGGCGGCGGAGTCGATCGTTTGGATGTCGGCGGCCTCGGGTACTTCGATGATGGCGAGGGCTCGGGTGGTCTCGGGGAGTTCTTCGATAATGCGTCCCAGGCCGGGAAGCCCAGTGGCGTCGGCGATGAGGAGTTGGAACGTCGCGTCTGATGGCGGGCGGTAGTAGGAGCCGCCGCCATGGAAGGCGCCGATGATGTGGCCGGGCTCTGCGCGTTCGGCCCAGTTCGAGGCGATTCCTTCGCCATGGATCGCGAAGTCGATATCGAAACGGCGGCCGTCGTCGTAGACGCGGCGGACAGTGTAATGGCGCCACGGGGGTTCTTCGCCGGTCCACCCGGGCCCGTACTCGGGCGAGTTGAACGTCGTCAGATCGGCTTCGGTCTCGCCGGGGCGGGGTATCGCGATATCCATGCGTTCGTCGCCGGTGCCGTCGGTGGGCCAGCGCCAGTCGCCGATGGTCTGGAACGAGATCTGGATCATGTGCGGGGTGAGTCGTGCGACGCGTTCGACGCGGGCGGGGGAGCAAGGGACGGTCATGGGGCTATTCCTCCTCGAGAGATGCGGGCGATGGCTGAGGTCGGGAAGTCTGGTCGCGTTCACGTGTCCAGGCCTCCCAGAGTGAGCGGAAGACGCCGCCACGGGCGAGGAGGTCGTCGAGGTCGCCTTGCTCGATGATGCGGCCGGCCTCGAATACAGCGATCGAGTCGGCGTGCTCGGCGTGGGAGAGACGATGGGCGATGATGATCGCGGTGCGTCCGTGAACGGCCGCGTCGACGGCGCGGTCGAGTGTCGTGTCTGCGCCCGCATGAGCGGATGCTTCGTCGAGCACCACGATGGGCGGGTCGGCGAGCAGGACGCGGGCAAGCGCGATCTGCTGGAGGCGTTGCTCGTCGAGATCCTGTGGGGCGGGCGTGTCGAGCCCGTGCGCAAGGTCGTCGACCCAGTGGGCGCCGACCGCGTGGAGGGCGGTTCGCAGTTCGTCGTCGGAGGCGTCCGCGCGAGCGAGTCGCAGGTTGTCGCCGAGTGTGCCGGAGAACAGGTGCGTCTCTTGCGTGACGAGCATGACCGCGGGCTTGCTCGAGTCCTGCACGGCTCGGGTTGCGGGTCGTTCCCCGACGAGCACGGCGCCCCGGTCAGGCTCGGCCAGTCCTGCGATGAGTCTCGCGGTGGTCGATTTCCCCGATCCGCTTGCCCCGACGAGCACGACGCGCATCCCCGGGGCGATCTTGATACTGACATCGGCGATGGCGGGTCGTTCCGATCCCGCCCCGGGATAGGTGAACGTCACGTGATGGAGCTCGACGGAGGCATCGCGAATCGGTTGTCGCGGGGCTGCCGGAGCGGTGCTGTGCAGCACGCCGACGAGACGCTCGAGTCCCGCCTGGGCGCGTTGCAGATCATCGATGCTCGACAGCAAGGCTTCGATGGGGCCGAACAGGCGGTGGAAGAACAGCGCGGCGGCGGTCACCGTCCCGACGGTCATTCCGGCCGTCTCCACGAGCCAGAATCCGACGGTGAGCACGGCGGCGAGACCTGCGAACTCGGCCAGGTTGAGCGTGCCGTTGAACACGTTTCGCGCCCTGCCGGCCGTGCGAGCGGTGTCTACCGCGGTTAGGCTTCGCTCGGCGATCAGTCCGAGACGAGCAGGGGCGAGACGATGGGCGCGAATGGTGCGGGCTCCGGCGACGCTCTCGATTATCGCTTGTCCGCGGTCAGACTCCTCGCGGCGCAGTCGCACGTACAGAGGGCGCGAGCGGCGCAGGAACCGCGTCACCGCGACCAGCTGCAGCGGGACGGCGATCAGCGCGGCCAGCGCGAGGAGCGGATCAAGCGCGGCGATTCCAACTGCCGTGAGCACGATCGTGAACAGGGCGCCGACAAAGCGCGGCAGCACTCCTGACCCGGCCTCGGTGACCGCCTCGACATCACCCGTCAGTCGCGACACCACGTCCGAGCTTCCCGCCCGTTCAACGGTCGTGGCATCGATCCGCATCGCGGCGGTGAATACCTCCTCGCGCAGCTGCGCAAGCATCCCCTGCACACAGACCACCAGCAGCCGTCCGCCCCACCAGGCGGTCGTGGCCGAGACGGTCCCGGCTGCGACGAGGATGCCGGCTGCGAACGGGATGCGCCACGCGTCGACGCCGGAGAGGACGATGTCGACGATCCAGCCCAGCACGGGAGGGATCGCCAATGCACTGGCAGATCCGGTCAGCAGCAACGCCACTGTCGCGGTGATCAGGCCTCGTCGTCGCGCCAGGAGACCACGGACGGTGCGCAGGGTGTCGCGGATCGATGCGACGGGCAGCGTCTCGGTCACGTGTGCACCGCCTGTGCAACCGGGGGCGCGGTGAGGTCGATGACCGTCGCGCAGCTGTCGAGCAGGATCGGGTCGCTTGTGATCAGCAGGATGGTGCGGCCGCATCGTGCGAGGCCGGCTCCCACACGATGCGTCGTGATGGGGTCGAGCGCGGTCGTCGGTTCCTCGAGCACGAGAACATCGGCCGGGGTGTGCAGCGCTCGTGCCAGCAGCAGTCGCTGTCGCTGTCCTCCGGACAGGCGGCGCCCCTGTTCACCGATGGGCGCGTCTGGTGATCCGACATGCTCGATCACGTCGTCCAGCGCGGTCGCTTTCACCAGATCGTCGTTCAACGCGCAGGAAGGGGAGGTCGCGAGGGTGACGTTGTGTCGGATGCTGCCGGTGAACACGAACGCATCATGAGGCGGAGCCAGCACATGCTTCCGGTAGGCATCCGGGCCGATGGTCAGGGCGTCGACCCCGCCGAGCATGAGTTCGCCCGGTGCGGGCACGCTGCGGAACCCCAGCCGGGTGGCCACGTCGTGAGCGTGCCTGGCGCCGGCCACCCGGATGCCGATCATCCGTCCCGGCTGCGACTCGATCACACGACCGTCCATCGTGGCCCACCGCAGCATGCTGTGATCCGGGTCCGTGTCCTGTCCGTCGGGGAGAGTGTGCGGCTCGGTGAGCAGGTCGTGCAGGCGTCGGGCTGATGCGTGCTTGTGCGCCCAGTTCGCCCCGAATGTGCCGATGTGGTCGAGGGAGGCTTGCAGGAACTGGGCCAACCCCACCACGGTGATCAACTGCCCCGGTGTGATCGTCCCGTGCATCGCCATCCAACCGGCCACGGCAGCCAGCGCGCCGAGGTAGAGGACCGATACTGCCGTGCTCACCGCCTGGTAGGTCAACAGTGACCCAGACGCGCGGATCGCGCCGTCGCGGGAGGCTGTGCTCGCTTCGCGGTAGCGGGCGACGATCTGCGGATGGGCTGCGAGGCCGTGGATGATCCGCAGCCCCTCCATGGCGTCCGTCGCCACGTCGCTCGCCCGCGAGACCGCGCTCTGCTCGGCCATGCCCAGACGTTCCAGCGGCCGAGCCAGTGCGGCCATGCCCCACAGCACCAGCAGCGCCCCAGCCAGCGCTCCGAGGCCGAGCGGGATCGAGATGAGTAGCAGCGCAGTCACCGCGGTGAGCAGCGCCGCGATGGTGGCGGCCTGTTCGGCGATGCTCCACGCGACGCCGGCAACCCGATACGTGTCGCTCGTGACGACGGACAACACCTCGCCCGTGCGGCGCGTTCGTATTCCTCGCGGATGCAGCACCCGGGCGACCGCGAGCTGCCGCAGGTCATGCTCACCGTGCCCGTAGATGCGAACCATCGCCAGGCTCGCCCATTGGTAGCTGAACGACAGGATGAGGAACACCGCTCCCAGCACACCCAGCCAAAGCGCCAGCGCGCCCGGATCACGAGGGAGCACCGCCCGGTCGATGACCACGCCGATGAGGATCGGTACCGCTGCCTCGCTCGCCTGGTGAAGCATGAGCCCCGCGGTCGCCGCCGACAGTCGCCACCCGCGTCCGCCACGCGACAGCGCGACGCGTATGACCCGGCCAGGCGTCTGTGGCGTCAAGAGGGGAGTGTCGGTGGTCACTCTTGAGACGCTAGGCGTGCGGGTGACCGCGGGGATGACGAATGTTGTCGCCGATCAGACACTGCAAAATAGATTAGGCTTGCCTAAGTAGACCTATGGCCGTGGACAGTGAGGGGTGCTAGTGACTCTGCTCGATTCGTCGTCGACCGGCGAGTGCATCGATGATGCTGTGGGCTTGCCGGTACGGGAGCGGATCGTGCCCGAAGGGTACCTGCTGACCACCCGGTTCCTGCGATATGCGTACGTCGATGACGCCGATGGGTGCTCGCCGGTCGAGCACGCGCACCCCGAACATGTCGTGTTCTGGCCGGAACGCGCCTCAGCCGAGATCGAGGTGGAGGGCATCCGACGCAGACTCACCGTCGGGCAGGGGCTGTGGGTGCCCGCCGGAACGCGGCACGCGGCAAGCCGCGCCCCCTCCACCACGCTCGCTGCTCTGCACCTCCTACCCGAGGCGTGGGACGGCCCCGCAGCGGAGGTGCGCCCGGTCACCGTGAACGCCGCTCTGCGTGAGCTTCTCACACATCTGGCGATCACCGGTATGCCTCGCCAGCAGCGCTTGCGCGCCCAGCGGGTCTGTCTCGAGCTCGTTGCAGATGAAGTGTTCCCTGTGATCGAACTGCCGCTCCCGCGGGATCCGCGCATCGCTCCAATCGCCCGGGCGATCATGCGTGACCCTGCCGATGACCGCTCGATCGAGGACTGGGCATGGATCACCTCTACCAGCGCTCGCACACTCGCACGTGCGTTTCGTGCCGAGACCGGGATGACGTTCAGTCAGTGGCGCATGGCCGCACGCATGTCCGCCGCGGTCCGTCTCCTCAGCGACGGGACCCCCGTCGGGATGGTGGCACGCAGAGTCGGCTATGCCACCTTCAGCGCCTTCAGCGCCGCATTCCACCGTGTCATGGGGCGTCCGCCGCACCGATTCCTGCCCGCCAATAATGACGACTGACGAAGGTGCTCCTCGGGGTCATGGTCGATGACGCTCGGCGGTGCCTTTTCCTGGGTGCTGCTCGTGCGGGAGCCTCCTCATGTCGATGTGACAGGAGCGGCGGTGAGCTCGTGTCCGTTCAACGCAAGAAGGTGTCCGTTTTCGGCAAGCATCATTCTCTAGAGTGAGCTAAGGCTGGCCTAACCTGGCTGCTGGAGGTCTTCCACCGGAGACACCTGATCACATCACTGAGAGGACTCATGTCCGTTTTACGTCGCACCGGCGCGCTCGTCGCACTCGTCGCATCGATCCTTTTGGCCACCGGCTGCTCGTCCACGCCCGACTCGAGCGCAGCCCCCGACGGGGCGGCCGCGACGGAATCGAGTTACCCTCGCACGATCGAACACGCGTTGGGCGACACGACGATTCCGGAGAAACCGGAGCGCGTGGTGACGCTGAGTTGGATGAACCACGACATCGTCGCCGCGCTCGGCGTCGTTCCGGTCGGCGTTCCCGAGACGTGGGGCGGCGACGAGGAGGGCTTCACCCCGTGGTTCCGTCACCAGATCGAGAACGAGCTGGGCGCGCAGATGCCGGAGGTCATCAACGTGACCGAGGACGGCCCTGACTACGAGCAGATCCTGGCCCTCCAGCCGGACGTCATCATCGGCGTGTACTCCGGCTTCACCGAGACAGAGTACAAGCGGCTCAGCGAGATCGCCCCGACCGTTGGGTACATGGATCGGCCGTTCACTGCCGGCACGTGGCAGGAGCACACCGAGATCATCGGTAAGATCCTCGGCGAGGAAGACAAAGCCGCCGAGCTGATCGAACAGACCGAGGCAGCCATCGCCGAGGAAGCCGCGAAGTACCCCAACCTCAAAGGGGCCTCGTTCCTCTACAGCACGACCTTCTCCTCGGGGGCAACGGAGATCACCGCCTATATCAGCGAGGACCCGCGCGTGCGGCTGCTGCACGAGTTCGGCATGGTCGACACTCCGCAGCTCGCTGCGAAGACCGCAGACGTGCCGGCGGACACCTGGTACGGCGGCATCAGTCTCGAGGAGCTCGATTCGGTGGAGGCGGATGTCGTCCTGGCGTGGTCGTATGCCGACGCCGACACCAAGCACACGCTCGAGCACCCGGTCTTCAACCGGTGGGACCCGATCGCGAACGGCCGCTACTTCATCGCCGAGGACAACACGCTCGGCATGGCCACCAGCGGTCCCAGCGTGCTCAGCATCCAGTGGGCGATCGAGCAGGGCTACATCAAGGACATCTCCGCGGCGATCGACGGTGGCGCCGTCGTGCGCAGGGCCCAGTGACACGGTGCTCCAGGGTTCATCCCATCGATCCGGATTCGAGCAGGTGAGCGTCCCGACAGTGACAGCCGCCCGTGCGCTCGAGGAGCGGGCGGCACCGTCCGGTGTGGCCCGCTCCGGGGCGTTTCGACTGGCTGGTCTCGGTGTCGCGACCGCCGTTCTTGCTGTCGTTGTCATGCTCAGCGTTGGCGTCGGAGCTCGAGCTATCGCACTGCCGACGATCTGGGACGCGCTGTGGGCGTATGATCACACGATCGATGAGCACGTGATAATTCTCGAGCTGCGCGTGCCGCGCACGGTCGTCGGCTTGGTCGTGGGCCCGGCGCTCGGGATGTGCGGGGCACTGATCCAGGCGTACACCCGGAACCCCCTCGCTGATCCCGGCATCCTCGGCGTGAATGCCGGGGCGACGTTCGCGGTGACGATGGCGGTCGGGTTCCTCGGCATCGCCGCCCCGCTGGGCTACGTATGGTTCGCGTTGCTCGGCGCCGGCGCTGTCACGATACTCGTGTACGCGCTTGGCGCCGTCGGCGGCGGCAAAGCCACCCCGGCGAAGCTCACCCTCGCGGGTGTGGCGATCAGCGCAGTGCTGGGCGGCCTCACCACCGCGATCGTTCTCGGCAACCGTGACACCTTCGACGACCTCCGATTCTGGGGCGTCGGATCCATCGGCGGTCGACAGCTCGATATCGTCCTCTCCTTCGCGCCGCTGATTCTTCTCGGGCTCCTGCTCGGCCTTGGCACCGCCCGAGCGCTCAACGCCCTCGCGCTCGGAGACGAGCTCGCCGCCTCGCTCGGGGTTCGTGCCGGGCGGGTGCGGATCGTCGTGATCGTCGCCGTCACCCTGCTCGCCGGCACGGCGACCGCGCTGGCGGGACCGATCGGGTTCGTCGGGCTCATGGTGCCGCACGTCGTGCGCTGGTTCGTGGGCCCCGATCAGCGATGGATCTTCGCCTACACGATCGTCGTCTCACCGATTCTGCTGCTGCTGTCCGACATCCTCGGCCGAGTCATCCTCCCCAGTGGAGAACTGCGCGTAGGCCTTGTCACCGCCGTCATCGGTGCCCCGGTGCTCATCGTCCTCGCACGACGACGGGGGGTGAGCGGCCTGTGAGCACCTACTCCCGCCGCAGTCCCGGGCGCGACACCTTCGACCACGGATACCGCGCGATCGTCATTCGCGTGCCACGGGTCTCGGGCGTGGTCAGCGTACGTGTCCTCGCGGTCTGCGCCACCCTCGCACTGCTCACCCTGATCCTCGCGATCATCTCCCTCACCCTCGGCACCTACCCCGTGCCCCTCGGCGACGTCGTCGCCGCGCTCACCGGCACCGCCAGCAAGCAGACGAACATGCTCGTCTTGGGATGGAGACTGCCGCGGGCACTGTTCGCAATCGCCTGCGGCATCGCTCTCGCCATCGCCGGCGCCATCTTCCAAACCCTCACCCGCAACCCGCTCGGTTCCCCGGACATCATCGGCTTCTCCTCCGGCTCCTACACCGGCGCGATCCTCGTCATGCTCCTTCTCGGATCCACCCGCTACCTCGACATCGCCACGGGTGCCATCGTCGGCGGCATCATCACCGCCGCTATCGTCTATCTCCTCGCCACGGTGGGCGGATCCGTGCAATCGTTCCGGCTGATCATCATGGGCATCGGCGTCGCCGCCCTGCTCTCCTCGCTCAACTCCGCACTCATGTTGTCCACCAGCGTCGACACCGCTATGCTCGCCGCCGTCTGGGCAGCCGGATCCTTCAACGCACTCGGCCACGACCAGCTCTGGCCCATGTCAGCGCTCCTGCTCATCCTGCTCGCCGCCGTGACGATGCTCGCCCCGGGCCTGCGCCAGCTCGAACTGGGCGACGCCACCGCCCAATCGCTCGGCGTACGCGCCAACCGCACCCGCGCCCTCGCCGTCGTCGTCGGCGTCGCCCTCACCGCGCTTGTCACCGCCGCCGCCGGCCCCATCTCGTTCATAGCCCTGGCCGCCCCGCAGATCGCGCGTCGCCTGGTGCGCGGATCGGGACTACTGCTCGTCCCCTCGGCGCTCGTGGGCGCATTTAGCCTGCTCACGTCCGACGTCCTCGCCCAGCGCATCGGGGTGCCTGTCGGTGTCGTCACCGTCTCACTCGGCGGCGCATACCTCGCCTGGCTGCTAATCTCGGAGTTTCGGAGGAGAACATGACCACGACCAATCCCGCCACCGGCACCGTCGCCGTCGACGCAGTACGCACAGTCGCCGTGCGCGCCGGGTACGACAAGCGGATCATCGTCGATGGGGTCGACATCACCATCGCTCGCGGCTCGTACACCGCCATCATTGGCCCCAACGCATGTGGAAAATCAACCCTGCTGCGCACGATTGCCCGCGTCCTCCCGGCCCTCGATGGCGCGATCCTGCTCGACGGAGACGACATCCACCGTCTGCCACCGAAACAGCTCGCCACCCGGCTCGGCCTGCTTCCGCAGACCTCTCTCGCCCCGGACGGGATACGCGTCGCCGATCTCGTCGCCCGCGGGCGCTACCCGCACCAGGGTATGTTCGACCGGTGGTCCGCCGAGGACGAGGCCGCCGTCACCGCCGCCCTCGAAGCCACCGGCACCGCTGACCTGTCTGGAAGACTCGTCGAAGAACTCTCCGGCGGGCAGCGCCAGCGCGTCTGGGTCGCGATGGCCCTCGCCCAGCAGACCCCAGTCCTACTCCTCGACGAACCGACCACGTTTCTCGACATCTCCCACCAGTACGGGCTCCTCGAACTGTTCGAGACACTCCGCAGCGAGCTGCGCCGCACCATCGTGGTCGTCCTCCACGACCTCAACCAGGCCGCCCGGTACGCCGACCACCTCATCGTCATGAAGGACGGCGCGGTCGTCGCGTCCGGTGCACCAGACCAGGTCCTCACCGCCGAGCTCGTCGAGGACGTCTACGACCTTCCCTGCCTCATCCAACCCGACCCCGAAACCGGCACACCGCTGGTCATCCCTCGTCGCGTCGTCCGACGACCGCTTGCCTCCTGAGCCGGCAATCGCCAAGGCGCACAGCGACGTCTCACGGCGCTCGTTCACCCTCGCGGGTATCGCTCGCGAGCGCCCTGCGGGGATCTGTCGCAAGGGCAACGGCAGATGTCCGCCATACGAAAACAGCGACGGATAGCGTCGGAGCTAAGGGTTACCTTATCCCGCTGAATCATCTCTACTCGTGAGGACTGTCCATGCTCTCTATCTCCCGTCGCGCGGCGCTCGCCGTGCTGGCTTGCACTTTTCTCCTCTCCGGATGCGTTTCCCCACCTCCGCCCGCGGAGGCCGAGCAACGCGTCTTCGCCGAGCCGGAGGATGGTGCGTATCCGGTGACGATCGAGCACGCGTACGGGTCGACCGAGGTCACAACCCAGCCGAAGCGCGTCGTCGCAATCGGCTGGAGCGGCGCCGATATCGCGATCCAGTTCGGCACGGTTCCGGTCGCGCAAGGCCACGCAACCGGCATCGAAGCCGACTACTACCCGTGGGTCTCCGAAGCAATCGAGAAACTCGGTGCTCCCTTCCCCTCCGTGGACCCTTCATTGGAGCGCGGTGAGGTCGACCTGGAGTACGTCCTGATGCAGCAGCCCGATCTCATCGTCGCCATCAACTCCGGAATCACCGAGGCCGAGTATAAGGCGCTGTCAGAAATCGCACCGACGATCGCCTTCCCCTCGGAGCCCTGGGCGACCACGGTCGATGAGCATATTCAGATGATGGGTGCCGCGCTCGGGCGCCCGGCATATGCCACCCAGATCGAGAAAGACACCACGCAGCGCATCGCCGATGTCGCGGCAGCGCACCCCGAATTGTCGGGAGTCACTTACCTGCACAGCTTCCTGCCTTCCGACGACGGACAGGTCGTCGTCTTCGGCTCCGTCGACCCCCGAGCCCAGATTCTCGAAGCTCTCGGGCTTGAGCCCCTCGCCGGAACGCTCGAACTGCAGCGCAAGGCAGGCGACCCCGCCAGCTTCACCGTCAGCATGGAGCAGTTCCTCCAGCTGAACCCCGATGTCCACGTCGTCATCTCCGATGAGGACACCTGGCGCGAAGCCGTTGCCGCGAACGCCGCATTCCAGAGTTGGACGCCTGTGTCGGAGAACCGGGTCGCACTGATCGACGACCCCGCCACCGGGCTTGCCCTCGCTACCGCCACCCCGCTCGGCATCGACTGGGGCATCGACGCCATCGCCGACAGGATTAGCCGCGTCGTCACCGAGACCCGCGGGGAAGGAGGCGCATCGTGACCTCCGAGATGACTCGGGAAGCGCCGCGTCGGGCCGGGCGTCGCCGCGTTCTGGCTCCGTTCGTCGTTCTGGCTCTCGCGCTGTCTTTGACGGCGTGCGGATCATCGCCAGGCGACCGCCCGACCTCAGAGCAGCAGTCGGGCGCCTTCCCGATATCCGTAACACATGCGCACGGCGAGACGATTATCCAGTCAACCCCAGAACGAGTGGTTGTCCTCGGGGCCAGCGCCGAAGACGCGGTCGCCGCGCTGGGCGTCGTTCCCGTCGCGGTCCCCAAAGAATACGGCACACCGGACGGCTATAGCGATTGGTTCCGCGAGCATGTGACTGTCGAACTCGGTGCCGAACTGCCGCCGATTCTCTCGCCAGGAAAGGACGGTGCCTACGACCCAGAGGAGATCCTCAGTTACGCCCCGGATCTGATTTTCGCGCCATACTCCGGGATCACCGAATCCGACTATCAGCGGCTCAGTGAAATCGCCCCGACGATCGCCTATGCGCGCACACCGTGGACTTACGGTTCGTGGTCAGACATCGTCGAGCTCGCAGGCACCGCGCTGGGACGCCCTGAGCAGGCTGCGGAACTGATCTCACGAACGCAGGCAGCGATCGATTCAGCGCGCGATGCGCACCCTCAGCTCGAAGGGAAGACCTTCATCTTCGGCGAGTGGCTGGAAGACGGTTTCACGGACCTTGCCGTCTACTCGCCGGATGACCCCCGACCTACACTGCTTCGTGAGTTCGGGATGACTGACGACCCGTCCGTCGTTCAGGAAGTCGGCTCATTTGGGGACGACTACTACGGCTCCGTCAGCCTCGAGAGACTGGATGCGCTCACCACCGACGTGTTCATCGGATGGTCGAACTCCCCAGACAAGATCGCGCAGACTCTCGCCCATCCACTGATGTCGCGGTGGGCTCCGATTGCCGAAGGCCGCTACTACTACTTGGAAGACCCAGAGCTTCTGATGGCAGTCACCACTCCCTCCGTGTTGAGCGTCCCCTGGGCCGTCCAGCACGGATTCCTGGATGACATCACGTCCGCGCTCGGGGCCGATGCGGTTATACGCACCGGCGACGAATAGCCGTCGCCCTGAGCAGTGAACGGCGCCGTCTGCCGGCACGTAGATGGCAGAGATGACGTCATCGCGAATGGGTGGAAGCGGGCGGTGTGGTTTGGCTCACGATGATGTTTCGCAGCCGCCGCAGGCCCCGCTCCAGCTGTCGGGCCCCGGGGCGGCCGATACAGACCCGCAGACCAGATTCTGTGGCGGACGGATCGGTGCGAACCCGAAAGCGCCGCCACGACTGACAGCTGCCGGCAACTACTGACGTCAGAGATTCCATGTGACATCCGTGACGGCGACAAATCACGGCCGAACAGTCGGGAGCGCTGGACCAAGGTGCCTCGATGCTCGAATGGGGATCGGTCATAAAGACCGTGACCGCCCGGATCGTCGAACAACCTCACCGCGCAGGCACACGCGATCTATCGGCTCCCGTCAGCGTCTATCTCCCGGAGGCGAAGCCGCCACGAGAAGTCGATGTGCGCTCACGCTTCACGCACGCGTATACACCATCGGATACAAAGCCGGTCGAGCCGACAAGCTCGCCGCCAGGCTGGAGCGCCGACACCCACGCGTCTGAAAGCTCAGCGATACGCCAGGGCTTCGGCGCTATATCTCGCCGCCCGTAGACTGGAGCCGCGCAAACGCACACAATCACAGGTGAGTGTGTTTGGGGCACCTCGGCTACCCGAGCTCCACGTTCTCAGCGACATATGCGGCGGGCAAGGTGATCGTGGTTCGCCATTTCGAATGAGATCGACGGACTGTGAGTGATCCATCATCATGGGCCCTGGTCACGGTCCACCGGTCGCCATTTTTCACCCATCCACGCCCGAGCGAGAGTCGACGATCGTTCTTACGCGTGATGATGAGATCACCCCGTGAGGCTTCGTTCCCGTCGTGCAGGCCGACGCCGTCGAGGGCGACTTCGCCTGCGAGAATCCGGTCGGTGCGAGCTCGGGTATTGAGTTGGGAGACGGTGTCGAGGGTCTCGGCGATCAGCACGGAGGCTTTTCCTGCTGCCTGATCTGTTTGCCAGGCTTGATAGGCCTGCTCGATGATCTCTTCGTATCCGCCAGGGGTGATGCGGTCGTGATCGAGGTAGGTGTCGATGACGTCCGTGTCACCGATCCGCAAACCCAGAGAGGCGTGTTTCTCCCACTCGTTTCGGAACCGGCGCACATCAGTGAGATCCGGAGTATCGTCGCGTTCACGCACCAGCATCCCGAACGCCCCACCTGCGTCGACGGCAGCGAGTTGTGCCCAGTCACCGACAAGGAGCACTTTCGCGCCGACCGCTTTTGCGTGGACGGTGATGGTGTCGAGGGCGAGGGTTCCTGCGAGCGATGCCTCATCAATGATGACGAGTTGACCGGCGGTAAGGTTCCAGTTGCCGTGGCGGTGTTCGTGGAGCCACTTCGCTGTGTTCTCCGTAGCCACACTCAGATCCTCGGCTAGTACTTCGGCTGCTGCGGCTGATGGTGCGAGCCCGATGACTGAGCCTTGGCCGTGGCGTCTCTCCCATGCCTGGTGGAGGGCTCGCATGGTGGTGGTCTTCCCGGTCCCTGCGGGGCCAACGAGCACATCGAGAGTGCGGGCGGAGATCCCGATCTTCGCGATCGCCTGCTCCTGATCAGGCGACAACGCGTACCCGTCCTTGTTCTTCGTCCTTGCGGCCTGTTCGATCCAAGCGAGCGGCACCGTGGGTGCTGTGCGGTTCTCGGCAGCGGCGAGGAGTCGATCTTCTGCCGCGAGCACGCGTTCCGAGGAGAAGACCGTGGAAGCTCTCGGGCGGAACACACTCGCACCGTCAGGCTGTTGGAACACGGGCGGGCTCGACGCAAGCTCCGGCGGCGTCAACCGGAGGGAAGCTTGTTCGGCCGCGTCGACAATCTGCTGCGTGATGACGTCACGGTCCTGCGCGGTGGCGAACCGGAGCCCCATCGTTTGGCGGACGGCTTCGGCGTGGAGGTTCCATCGCTTCCACGTCGCACGCCGATCACCTACCCGCTCCACCACGACCGCAGCTACCGCATCGAGGTCATCGAGCGCGATGTCGTCAGCTCGCAGCAAGGGATCGGCTGCGCTACTTGTGAGGAGTGCTGCGGCCCAGGTCGGTGCGTCCTCTCCGAGTACCTCGGTGGCTCGTTCACGCCACTGGGCGGTGAGGTAGCTCAGGGAGTGCTGTTGCTTCGGTGGCCGGGTCTCGAGGGTTGCCTGTTGCCGGAACTGCCACAGCAGCTTCGGTGACGGCTGCCTGCCATGCTTTTCCACATAGTCAGCAACGAGACGGTCTTTGACCTGCTCGATATCGCGGGTACGGGAAGAGAACTCGTCCATCAACCCCTGTGATACCCCGGTGATCTCCCACGCCGTCGACCGACCCACACCACGTTCACGCGCTTCCCACCCGACACCGAGCACCTGGGTGATCCTGTCAGCGAGAACGGCGTTGTAGTGCTCCGATAGCCCGGTCACTGCGGCATGCAGGGCACGGGAATCAAGGGTGCGCCATTTCCCATCCCGTGCTGCTTGCACCCGGTTCGCGACGACCACATGGGTATGCAGCTGAGGATCGGACGCCCGTGAATCGTAATGGTCATATACCGTCGCGATCACACCCCGCACCGGCACTTGCGCGACCGCACCCCGCGGACCCTTGGCGCCCACCCTCGTCGCGGCCACGTCTCGTTCCAGTAGTTCGATCACGTCCTGGATTGCGGTGTGGTGTGCTTGCGCGATCAGTGCTTGGGTTCCTCCGTCGGCGACGGCCCAGAGGGTTGAGACGGACTTCGGGACGGAGAAGGTGAGATCGAAACCAGCGACAGGCGCTCCAGTCGGCTTCGCTGCTTCCTCAGCCTCGATCAACTCGACCTGGGAAGCGCGCTCGTCAGCAGTGAGTGTCTCGGGGAGTTTCTCAAGGCGACGCTGCACCCGCTCCGTCGCAGTGGCGAACTTTCGGTAGGGGCGACCAAGCTGCTCACCCGTGTTCGGGTCCTGCCCGTACCCCATGAGTCGCCGCAACTGCTCCTCAGACAAAGAGTCCCCGTTAGTGAGATCGCCGGAGAGCCCTGAAAGGCCCGACCCGATCCACGAGCCTGGCGGGGTTCCAGACTCCAGGTAATACCTCGTCAGCGCAGACGTGGTGTCTCGGTCACCGCCCCCAGTAACGACAGAGTTCAGCAGGTACCGGTACCCGTCACCGGCAGTCATCACCCGGATCGAGACCGTCATAGTTGAAAGGTGCGCCGAGCGCCCCTCCACCTCACCAGACCTACGGCGACCGCCTAGGCATCAACTAAGCCGAAGCCCCGCACACAAAGAATCGGACAGACCCAAGCAAGAGAGTGTCCGATTGTTTGTGTGCGGAGGCTTGGTTTACAAGTAGTCCGCGAATCGGTCGGGGTATGCCACAGCTAGTTGGTTGATGGCTTGTTTCCACCCGGTGGCTTTCGCTCCTTCAATATAGCCATTGCATTCGATGTCGCGCTTCGCTTTTTTCGCTCGCTGGGCAGCGCGCTTGTCCTCGATGTTGCAGATCATCAACCACAGCGTTTTCAGCGCCGCGGTGTCGTTCGGGAATTGCCCGCGGTTACGGGTAGCTTTCCGCAGTTCAGCATTGAGCGATTCGATCGAATTCGTGGTGTAGAGCACCCGGCGGGCCGCTGGCGGGAACTGTAAAAACGGCACGAACCGGTCCCAGGCGTCGCGCCAGACTTTGACCGATTGCGGGTATTTCCGGCCCAGTTCACTGGCTTCGAACGCGTCCAGGGCGTCGCGGGCGGTGTCCTCGTTGGCGGCCGTGTAGACCT
>NZ_KV823509.1:0-1714 GCF_001815965.1 Corynebacterium sp. HMSC22B11
GGAGTTGTCAGTGGGTGAATGCGCCACCTCGACTTGGAGGTTGTTGTGGCTGGTCGTTGGACTCCGAAAGATGTGAAGGCTACTTCTGTGGCGCGGCTTGTTGCAGGCGATGATGTCGGCGAGATTGCACGTGAGGCCGGTGTGGCAGAGGCCACGGTTTATGAATGGGTCAAGCAAGCAGGCGCACTCCCACCGATGAAGGCGTTGGCGCTTCAGCGCGACCAACTCATCGACGAGGCGGTGGCGCTGGTGGCTTCAGGTATGTCGGTACCGGATGCGGCTGCGACGTTAGGCATGTCACCAGGGGCGTTGTACCAGCGGTTGGCGAAAGTCGGTGTGCTGACCGAACTGCAGCAAAAGCCCCGCATCACCCCGCAGCAGAAAGCTGACGCGGTCGAGCGAGTACTAGCTGGTGAGCCGGTTGACCAGGTCGCGGCGGCGTTCGACCGGTCTGCGAATTCGGTGTATCGCTGGGTGCAGCAAGCACGCCAGGAGAAGGCGGGCGGAAACCGTGATGTGCCACAGCGCGCGGACACGCCGGAGGCTTGCACGGTAAAACCACCTGCACACAGCAAAGTTGATTCCGTGCCAGCACCAATGAAAACACAGGCAGGCCACGCGCCTGCCGACTATGCCGAGGACCGTGTGAAAGTCGGCCGCGGAGTCCGACTGTCGTATGAAGACCGCCTGACGATCCAACATGGGTGCAACCAGGGAATGTCAGCCAGACAGATCGGAGCACTTCTGGGGCGCCACCACAGCGTGATCAGCCGGGAAATCGCCCGCAACGGGTGGGAAGTTCCCGGCGAAGACGGTGAGGCCACGGTGTACTACAACGCCCGGCAAGCCGGCCTGGGCGCCAAGGCGCGTGCGCACCGGCCGAAGGTGCGCAAGCTCGACGACAACCCGGCACTTCGCGCTGTGGTGGTGACGTGTCTTGCCCGCCGGTGGTCGCCCGGGCGCATCAGTGTGTGGCTTCAGCATGCTTTCGCCGATGATGAAAGCATGCGTATTTCCCACGAAGCGATCTACAGCGCCTTGTACATCCAGGGCAAAGGCAGCTTGCGCGCCGAGCTTGAAGCGGTGATGAAGACCCAAGATGTGCTCATCCGCGGCGGCAAGCGGCGAAAAGCCCGGCCCCGTAATGCCGGTGTGCTCACCGGTAAGCCGTGGATCAAAGGCGCTGAAATCACCAAGCGCAGCCCAGAGGCTGACGACCGGGCAATCCCCGGGCACTGGGAAGGCGATCTTGTCATCGGCAAGGGCGGCAAAAGCGCGCTGATTACCCTGGTGGAGCGCACCAGCCGCTACACCCTGCTTGGTCATCTGCCCACCGAACACACATCGATGACGGTGATTGCAACGATCCAGCAGATGGTCAAAGACCTCAACGCTGAACAGCTCAAGACCATCACCTGGGATCAAGGCGTGGAAATGGCTGAAACCGCACGTGTGCGCATCAAAGACGGCTGCGAGGTGTACTTTTGCGATCCGCACGCGCCGTGGCAGCGGCCGACCAACGAGAACACCAACGGTGAGATCCGGCGCCGCTTCTACAAAAAGGGCACCGACTTCGCCGAAGTCACCCCCGGGCACGTCGCCTGGGTGCAAGACGAACTCAACGACACACCACGACAAGTCCTCGGCGGAGCAACCCCACGTGAGATACTCCAGCAAATATTCAATCGTGGCGCATTAACCGCTTGATCCCGCC
>NZ_KV823510.1:0-34555 GCF_001815965.1 Corynebacterium sp. HMSC22B11
CGGTCGCCCGAATCCGAAAACTGCTGGTTATTCATTGGGAACCATGTTAGTCCACGCGCCCCGCACCCACCCCGCGGGCGCGCAGCTTTGCCGCCCGTGCGCACGGCGGTGCACCCGCGTGCACAGCTCACCCCGCGGGTGTGCGGCCCCGTGAGCTCTTCACCCCCCCCGCGACCCCCACGCACGGCGAAGGGCGGGGCAGCGGATCGCGTACCCCACGCACGCACGAAGGGCGGGGCCGCCAGCGCGAAACCTCTCGCGCCGGTGCCCCGCCCCGTCCCCCGGGAGCCTCCCTGTTAGCTATTCAGCGCGCGGTTGACCGCGGAGGTCACCGCCTTCAGGGAGGCGTAGGTAATTGAGCCGGCAATACCGGCGCCCCAGACGCGCTGCCCGTTGACCTCGGCCAGCACGTAGGCGGCGGCTTCGGCGTCGTCACCGCTGGTGCGGGCGTGCTGATTGTACTCCTGCACCTCCACGTCCACGCCCAGGGACTCCAGCGCATCGCAGTACGCGGCGATCGGGCCGTTACCGCGGCCCTTGAGGGTCTTCGCCTCACCGTTGAACTCGATCTGGGAGGTCACGGCGGACTCCTCGCCCTCGTTCTGACCGCCGTCGACGGTCGTGGAGATTACGTCCACCGGAGCGGTGCGGTCCAGGTACTCGGTGGCGAAGATGTCCCACATGGCCTTCGGATTCACCTCGCCGCCCTCGGCGTCGGTGACTGCCTGGACGATGCCGGAGAACTCCACCTGCATCGGGCGGGGCAGGTCCAGGTTGTGGTCGGTCTTCATGATGTAGGCCACGCCACCCTTGCCGGACTGGGAGTTCACGCGGATGACGGCCTCGTAGGAGCGCCCGATATCCTTCGGGTCGATCGGCAGGTACGGCACCTCCCAGGTGACGTTGCGGACGGCCTCGGTCAGGGTCTCGGAGTCCGCGCTGGCTGGGTCCTCCGGGGTGTCCTCGGCGGCGTCGCGTTCCGCCATGGCTGCCAGGCCCTTGTTGATGGCGTCCTGGTGGGAGCCGGAGAACGCGGTGAATACCAGCTCGCCGCCGTACGGGTGGCGCTCCGGGACGCGCAGCTGGTTGCAGTACTCCACGGTGCGGCGGATCTGGTCGATGTCGGAGAAGTCGATCTGCGGGTCCACGCCCTGGGTCAGCATGTTCAGGCCCAGGGTGACCAGGCAGACGTTGCCGGTGCGCTCACCGTTGCCGAACAGGCAGCCCTCGATGCGGTCGGCGCCGGCCATGTAGCCCAGCTCGGCGGCGGCCACGCCCTCGCCGCGGTCGTTGTGCGGGTGCAGGGAGAGGATGATGGAGTCGCGGCGGTTCAGGTTGCGGTGCATCCACTCGATAGAGTCCGCGTAGACATTCGGGGTGATCATCTCCACCGTGGAGGGCAGGTTGATGATGATCGGGTTCTCCGGGGTCGGGTCGATGACCTCGACGACGGCGTCGCAGACCTCCTTGGCGTACTCGATCTCGGTGCCCGTGAAGGACTCCGGGGAGTACTCCCAGCGCCAGTTGGTGTCCGGGTAGTCCTGGGCGATTTCCTTGATCAGGTGGGCTGCGTCGGTGGCCAGCTTCTTGATGCCTTCCTTGTCCTTGCGGAAGACCACGCGGCGCTGCAGCTCGGAGGTGGAGTTGTAGAAGTGGACAATGACGTTCTTGGCACCTGCGCAGGCCTCGAAGGTGCGGCGGATCAGGTGCTCGCGGGCCTGGACCAGGACCTGGATGGTGACGTCGTCCGGGATCTTGTTCTCTTCGATGATCTCGCGGACGAAGTCGTAGTCCGTCTGGGACGCGGACGGGAAGCCGACCTCGATCTCCTTGTAACCCATCTCCACCAGCATGTCGAACATGCGGCGCTTGCGCTCTGGGCTCATGGGGTCGATCAGGGCCTGGTTGCCGTCGCGCAGGTCGACGGCACACCACTGTGGGGCGCGGTCGATGACCTTATCCGGCCAGGTGCGGTCCGGCAGGGTGATGTGGTCGACTTCCTCGAAGAATGGCAGGTAGCGGCGGTTCGGCATCTGCGAGTTTCGCTGCTTGTTCCAGGCGGGCTGGTCGGCCGGGATCTCCCCGTTGGGGGTCTGGATCTGGGCTGGTGCGGAGATGAAGGAGTCGGTGTTGCTCATGGTGTCTTCCCTAAGTGTTGTCGGTGTCGTGCTGTGGCAATGAAAAAACCGACCGGCATGCAAAAACCCCGCGACGGGGAGCCGGTCGGTTGTTGGTGTGTCTACCTACTAGGCCCCGCCGCGGCTAATAAGGAGAATGGCGCCGCCGCTGCGCGGGTGAGGGGAAATCATGTGGCTCAGTGTAGCGTGAAACAGGCCACATGTCAGTTCCATTGCCCGGGCGGGGGTGTTCACCTAGTGGGAAGTGGCCTCTGGTGGCGGAGGCCGGTGCGGTGGCCAGGGTTGTGGCGGTGGCTACCGCCAGGGTGACTGCACCGGTGGTGGTGAGGCGACGGGTAGTAGAAGCCTGAGAGGAAGATGAGCTCATGATGCTAATCAAGGCACCAGGCAAAAGCCCGTTAACTTTCCGTGGTGTCCCCAGCGCCGGAGGTTGCGGGTTCCTCTTCGCCCTTCTGCTTGCGGAAGTTCTTCCACCACCAGCGGATCAGCAGTAGCACGATGATCGCGGCGGCCGCGAGGATGGCCCACATCCACCACTGCCAGGTGGTGCCCTGCCCGTCGAAGACGGACTCTTCCTGCGGGTCCATCGGCACGCGCTCGGCGGTGATGATCAGCCGGTGGGTATTGATGCCATAGGGGGTGCACGTGATGAGCGTGACCAGGTCCTTATTCGGCGTGCGGCGCAACAGGCTGGTCTTATCCGGGGTGACGACCTCGATATCCCGGACCTCGTACTTCAGCTTCTCGCCCGCCGCGGCGATGTAGACCGGGTCGCCCTTCTCGATCTGGTCGAGGTTGTCCCACAGGGTGGCGTTCTGCAGGCCGGTGTGGGCAGAAAGTGCGGAGAGTCGGCCCACTGGTGGGGCGGGCGGGATGGAGCCATCCTCGCCGGGCTCGCCGGGTGCGCCGACGGGCAGGTCCGTGCCGTAGAGATGGCCCACCCCGCGGGCCAGCACGCGGTCCGAAGTGCCGTGGAAGATCGGCAGGTCGGACTTGATGGAGGGCAGCACAATGCGACCCATGGCCTCGGTCTCGTTCAGGACGGAGAGGTACTTCAGGTAACGCTGGTACGCCGGGGAGCTCTCGTCATCGGAGCTGGTCCACGCATCGCCGGGGTCGATGTCCCCGAGGTTGGCGTTGTAGTGCTGTGCCTCCTCCCAGGCCTTATTGAGGACTTCTGGGGGCACGCCTTTTTCGAGCTCGGAGTAGGCCTCGGCTGCGCGAGATTGTTGGTAGTTATTCCACTGGGTGGCGAGCACCGGGTATAGCAGCACGCCCAGGCCGGCGAGGATGAGGACGACGGCGATGATCGCGTTGGCGTTCAGTTTCTTGCCTCGGCGGGGCTGGGTCGCCTCCGTCGTGTTCGGCGCTGGGGATGGGTCAGTCATGGGCCTTAATTTCTGCTGAAAGGTGTCGGGGCTCGCTCCGGTGGAGCGTCGAGAATCGAAGTCTATTCTTCGCTGTGAGGTTCCAAAAGACTCAATTTTGACTGTGAGGCGCCAATCACTTTTTACCCTAAAATGGGCGGTGGGTATTACCTGTGGTTTTATAAAGAAATGATGTTCAATAGGCCAGCGTGGTGCCGGTTTTGAGGGCGCGCCCGACAGGTTTGTTTTGGGGACAGTAACGCATGTCTCAATCGTTCTTACGTGCGGAGATGGATCAAATGTGTCACTCGTTGTAGATTAATGATGTGCGATTCACTAGGTGGGGATCGCGGGACTGAAGTCCGGGAAATTGGTGACATCACAACAACAGTGATCTGTCAACAATGCGGCTTCGGGTGCGCGTGACCACCAGCGATCTTTAAGGTGACGCGGCCGAGGGGGCCAGCGAAGCTTAAAAGCAGCTAACCGGAGTGAATCGCTGAACGTCGAGGGGCGCTATGCGCCCTAGTCACTACTGATGTAAAGGAATTCACTCCAGTGAAGAAGAACTCTCTGACCATTCGTTCGGTCACTTTCGCTGCCGTCGTTGGCCTCTCTATGGGTATCTCCGCTCCGGGGGCCCTGGCGCAAGACGGTACTGCTGTTGAGCAGCCTGCCGGTGAGCAGGGTGCTGTAAACAAGGCAAACATCAATTTCTCCAAGAAGGGCTCGATCACCCTCTACAAGAAGAAGGGCGCCGAGACCACTAATCCGGCCACTGGTAAGGAAATGACGGGCGTCCCGGGTGAGGCTCTGTCTGGCGTGACCTACAAGATCACCAAGCTCGATTACGACTTGCAGAAGGATGATTGGGCGGCGTTCCCGAAGTCGGCTGCTGACGTCAAGGACGACAAGAAGACTGCGGAAACCAAGGAAGAAACCACCGGCACTGATGGCAAGGCAGCTTTCACTGATCTGCCTTTGGGTATCTACTTGGTAGAGGAAACTAACGCTCCGGCCGGCATCGTTGCCGGTGCTCCGTTCATCGTGTCGGTGCCGATGGTTAACGAGGCATCGGATGCCTGGAACTACGACGTCATCGCGTACCCGAAGAACACGGAAACCAAGACCGAGAAGACTGTCAAGGATGCAGATCAGAACATCCAGGACGCGTACACCTACACCATCAACGCGGATGCTCCGACCTGGGGCGAGGGCAAGAGCTTGACGGCCTTCCGCTTCGAGGATCAGCTGGACCAGCGCCTTGATTTCCAGAAGGTCACCGAGGTCAAGGCTGGAGAGACCGCTCTGGGTGCCGGTGACTACGAGGTCAACAATCCGGCTGAGAACGGAAACAAGCTCGTCGTTAAGCTGACCGACCAGGGCCTTGCCAAGGTTAAGTCCGGTGACAAGATGTCTCTGACCTTCGAGGTCAAGCGCAAGGAAGTGGGCGACACCACTGAGCTGAAGAACCAGGCTGACGTCATCTTCAACAACCCGAACACCGGCAACGAGGTCAAGAACAAGACCAATGAGGTCGTGACCTATCACGGCAAGCTCAAGGTTGTTAAGAAGGACGGCAAGGAGGACGGTAAGGTCCTGGAAGGTGCTGAGTTCGAGCTATACCAGTGCACCGCGGCAAATAAGCTGGGCGGTAAGTTGACCGTCAAGGAGCAGGACAAGTGGACCACCGGTGCTGACGGCACCATCACCATCGACGGACTGCACGTCACCGACTTCGCAGATAACGCACAGGTCACCGACATCAAGAAGTTCTGTCTGAAGGAAACCAAGGCTCCAGCGGGCTACGCACTGCCGGAAAACCCTGTTACCGAAATTGAGTTCACCCGCGAGAACATCGCGAAGACTGGTGAGCTCGAGGGTGACGACGCCGTCACCCTTGTTTCTGAAATTGAAAACATCAAGCGCGACACCCCGAACCTGCCGATGACTGGTGGCATGGGTGTCGGCATCCTGGCCGCAATCGGTGCCGCCATCGTGGCAGCCGGTGCATGGTTCGCACGCCGCGGCGCTAAGAACTAATAGCCCGCTGAATAGGTAAAACCTGGCCCGAAAAGGCAATCGCCCGGGCCAGGTTTCACCCACATCAAGCCAAGCAGAACCAGCCTCAGGAGTACCCCGTGGATCACACCCCCAGCACCAGCGTGGAACCGAAGAAGGAACCCCGCCGTGCCAACAGCACCAAGACCAGCCCCGTGCTGGCCGCGGTGCTCGTGATCCTCGGGGTGCTCGTGATGCTGTACCCGGTGACGTCCACCCTGTGGAATAACCACCTCGCCACGAAGGCCGCGCAGGAATACGCGAAACTCGAAAAGAACACCCCACAAGAGGTGAAGAACACCCAGTGGGAGCGTGCCCACGAGTACAACGAGCACCGAACAACCGGCCCCATCCTCGACCCCTGGCTCGCCCGCTTCGATAAGAACAACCCGGACTACCAGGAATACCTGGACCAACTCGACGCGAACGACGCGATGGCGCGCCTCATCTTCCCCAAGATCAAGGCAGACCTGCCGATCTTCCACGGGACAGATAACGACACTTTGCAAAAGGGCTTGGGGCACCTCTTCGGCTCCGACCTGCCGGTCGGCGGCAAGGGCACGCACTCGGTGATCACAGGCCACACGGGCCTGGCGAACTCCACCATGTTCGATCACCTCAACAAGGCGGAGAAGGGTGATGCCTTCTACGTCCAGGTCTCCGGCGAGAAGCTGAAGTACGTGGTCGACCAGATCAAGGTCGTGCTGCCCACCGAAACCGAGGACCTCCGCCCGGAGCAGGGCAAGGACTACATCACCCTGATCACCTGCACCCCCTACGGGATCAACACGCACCGCCTGCTGGTGCGCGGCCACCAGGTCCCGCTGGACGAATCGGATCACGAAATCTTCGACAAGAACCACGGTGCTGGGTGGCAGTGGTGGATGTACGTCCTCGTCGCGGCAGCAGCGCTGGTGCTGCTCCTGCTGCTGCGGTGGCTGCTGAAACAAAAGCGGGATCGCGAATCCCAGGAAACGACAGAAACGATGAATGACGAAGGGGCTGGCGCAGATGACTAGCCAAGCACGCGCGGCGCGGACCAGCCGCAGCCTCGTGGCGGCCATCGCCCTCAGCGCTGGCCTGCTCGGCGGCGCACACGGTGCCGTCGGTATCGCAGAGGCAGCCAAGGTTGCCGGGCTCAGGGATCAGCCCGGGGTGTCCCGCGACTACGGGACCGACACGCTGAGCATCACGCTCTCTTCCGGCAATGGCGACCCACTCAGCCCTGCTACGGGAAAGGTTGCGGGCGTGACCATCAAGCTGGAGCGACTCAAGGGCATCGACCCGGAAAACGCCGCGGATAAGGCGAAGATCCGCAACACCGGCGCGAACAAGATCGCCGACTGGCCGACCGACCGCACGATCACGGCCATAACCAACGACGTCGGCCAGGTCCGATTCCAAGGCCTCGAGAAGGGCATCTACCTGGTCACCTCCCAGGCGCCGACTGGTGCCGCGGCGGGGGAGTACCGGGAAATCGAACCCTTCCTCGTGGCGGTGCCTTTCCACACCGTCGCTGATAACCCCCGGCCGGTGGAAGGCGTGCTCGTGGCGAAGACGAACACCACGGTTCCGCCGACCACCCCACCGACCGAACCTCCGGAGACGCCGCCGTCGACCCCACCGGGGACGCCACCGTCGACGCCTCCGACCACCCCACCCCCAGGGGACACCCCGCCGGGCGAGACCCCGCCACCAGGGGAAACCCCCGGGCCGGGCGATGAGAAAGAACGCGGACAGGGCGACCTGGCGATGACTGGTGTGCAGATCATCGGGCTCGTCCTCGCCGCAGTGGCGCTGATGGGCGCCGGACTGTTGATGCTGTTAATCACGAAGAAGCGAAAGCAAGAAGGGTAGCGACAATGAAAACAAAGTTCATGGGTGTAGCGGCCGCGCTGACCGCCGCGCTCGCGCTGGTTTTCGGCGTCGCTATTCCGGGCGCGCTGCCGAGCTTGCCGGCCCCGACCGCGCAGGCGCAGGATCGTTCGTTCACGATTGCTAAGCAGCAGAAGTACACACAAAAAGGCGACCGCCATATTCCTAATTACAAGATCCCTGCCGACCAGCTCAGCGGCGGGACTCTGACGTTGGGTGCAGGCACGGTTGTCACTCTGGAATCCAGCACCACGTTTTATAGTGCCCCAAATCCGGCAGACTTCACGGTGTACTACACGGGCACTGGCGGTGGCTGGAATGAGACCCAGGCAACCTATAAGAGGGTGAGTGGAAAGAAGTACGAGGTCACCCTGCCGGAAATCACCATCGGTGGCGCCGCGGAAATTGAATTCAAGGGAGTCCACCGCGGATCCCCTAACACGGTAATCTCCGCAAAGTTTGACGTCGTCGGTGGTACCACGCAGCCACCGGTTACGAAACCAGACCGCGAATGGACGGGCACGGATACTCACGGCCAGTTCACCATGCGTGCAACCCAAGGCCAGGAGCCTACGGTCACCTTCAGCCGAAAGCTGGGCGAAGATGGGACGCTGAGCGGTGCAGTCGAGGCGTGGGTAGCTGATCAAAATGGTTATGACGTCGACGGCGCCAAGGCTTCAAAGCTGCGTATCACTGGACCCGATGGTGCTGTTGTCTACGAAGCGAGTGGCGTGCCTGGTAGCACTGGCGTAGCGCCCATCCAGAACTGGGCCGGTGTGCGCTTTACCCTGCGCGACGATCTCAAGGTAAAAGCAGGAAGCACCATTGAGATTGTGTCGCCCTATGGTTTCCGGCAGGGGAACCCCGTCACCGACTCCAGTATCCAGTCCCCCATCGGGCCTGGAACCTTCAAGATCAACTTCGAGAAGGCGAGCAACTTCCAATATCCGAATCAGAGGCAGGCAGTCTGTAATCCGCCCACTGCGCAGGGCGATGTAAACGGCTTCCGCATATTCCCGCGCAGCGATGCCAAGCGGCAGATCCGTGAAGTCCGTGCTGTTGGTATTCTAGACCCTGACACAGGCCAGCTAACACGCATCAATGAACCTTTTGATGTGGTGCTCAGCCCAAGTGGGGTCAACGATACGGCCGACGTGAGGTTCGCAAAGGCGGTGCCTAACCCCGATAGCCACCCGGTCTGTGCTTTGGTTATTTTTGATGCAGACCGCGAGATCAAGCCCAAAAGTCCAGGCGACCAATCAGGCAACCAACCAGCCGACCACTTCACGCTCGCAGCCCGTCGCGACGTTTACCCAAAAGACGGCAATGAGGTCTACCAGAATTCCCAAATCGAAGCGTCCAGTGATTGGGATAAGTCTCGAGTAGAAAACCCGAAGCCTGCGCCTAGGTGTGGCCAGAACATCGCGATCGTATTGGACGCCTCAAACTCAGTGATCGCCAAGAACGGTGTTGATGCTGAAGCGAACGCGGCCCGTCGAATTGTTGAGGCGCTCAGTGGTACAGCCACGTCGGTCGGTGTCTATAACTTCGCATCTGCGGGAACGCGTTTCAACGACGCCAAGGTTGCGAGCACGCCACTTGCTGATCCCGAGGGGAAGAAGCGGGTCCTTCAGGCCATTGAGAACTATCGCCGCCATATGAAAGATCCTGCGACGCTGCAAAGCCGTGGGCAGGGCGCGACGAACTGGGAGGGAGCACTCAAGGAAATTGCGACGTACAACTCCGGTAACCAGAACAAATACGATGTTGTTTACTTCGTGACCGATGGTTTCCCAACTTTTAGCGACTCGGATAAGCCCGGTGATAAGCCCGGTGGCGGCGATAATGGCTCCGCAGGTATCGTTCACGTGTCGGATGTCACCCGCGCACGGGATGCCGCCGATACTGTGAAGAAGCAAGGAACCCGCATCCAGCCGGTACTTGTGAACATCCCGAGTAACTTTAAGGAACCAATCGCTAAGGATTCCACTGCTGAAGTCCGCCACCTTGACCGCTATCGGGAGTTGTATAAAAAGTCCCCGGCACACGCGATCATGGTGTGGGGAACCGCCGATCCAAATGCAACCTTCGTACGCGACCAGTTGAATTCCCAGACGATGGATGTGTTCGGGCTGCGAGAGGATACGTTGTGGGGCCAGGGGCTCGGCGATGTGTTGGCCTCCGACACTAAGCCTGCCAAGCAGCCCCTTCCAGATAACCGGCGCACGGTTCTCAGTGACCGGGACTGGAAGACCTGGGCAGTGGGCGAACGTACCGCAACGCAAATGGGTGACATCATCTCTGGGTCGGGTACCTCCGTCCTGGCGAAAACCTTCGACGATTTGGACAGGGTGCTCTCGCAGCTGGCCCTCGCTTCCTGCGTCGGGACCGTGAGTCTTCAGAAGAGTGTTGTAATGCCCGGTGGCAAGGCCCCGAATAAACCACAATTGGAGGGCTGGGAGTTCACTGCTCAAACCAAGGGCAGCTACCTGCTCGATCCTCAAGGTGAGCGCGTGAACCAGACGAACGGTAAGACCGATAAGCGCGGCTGGCTGACGTTCAACCTGGAGACAGATACCCCAGACCAGAAGCCGACCGTCCGGATCACCGAAAAACAAAAGGACGGGCACAGTCTGTTGAGCCAAAAGCAGTCCGATGGAAGTAAGGCTTATGCTGTCTGCACCGCGCACTCCAACAAGGGTGGTGAGGCTAAGCAGGTCATTGTGAAAACACCCGTGAACAGCACTGAGGCTTTCGAGCTGGAGGTAGATGCCGATAGCATCGTCAACTGCTCCGTTGTGAACCAAATGGATCCGGAGAAGGGTTTCTTCCGGGTTGAGAAGGTGGACGAGAACGGCGAACCGCTGGGCGGCTCCAGTTTTGAGGTGTGGCGCGCTGATTCCACCGGCACGAAACCGACCGGGGATGGGCCGGTGTGGCGAACGGGGCAAGAGTCCACGGTGCGGATGGATCAGGGCAATTACGTCTTGATCGAAACCAAGGCGCCAGGCGGATACTCGCTGCTTCCGCAGCCCATCGCCTTCCGCATTGGACTCGATGGTGTTAAGCAGACGATTGAACTGACCGGTAAACAGGGCGCTTCGTTCGTCCTGGAGTCAGGCCCGGATGAGAAAACTGGACGCACTGGCACATTCATGAAGATCGCCAACGTCACGGTCGGCGAACTGCCGAAGACCGGCGGCTACGGCGTGGGTCTGGTGGGGCTCATCGGCGCCGCACTCGCAGGGGCGGGCCTCCTGCTCGGCCGCCGCAAGACTGCCTAAGGGGCAAACCCGGGCAGGGGAGTGGCGCGTGCATCGCGCCACCCGGCCTAGGCAGTAGGCACACAAAGAAAGGGGCGGGCTCAGTACATAACGCTGAGCCCGCCCCTTTCTCGTCTTTGGTGAGAAGGCGGCCTGCTAGCTGCCTTCTAACGCAGGCCCGGCAGGAACTGCACCAGCTGGGCGCCGATACCGAACACCACGCCCAGGGAACCCAGCACGATCAGCAGCTTGTGCCACCACTGCAGCTCCCCAGAAGAACCCTCCGCACCCGGGGTGAGGGAGCCCAGGGAACCCGCGCTGCCCTGATCCTCTTCCGGCTCTTTCGGCTTCGGGTTATCAATATCGAAGCCGAACGCGGCCACCGTGACGGTCACCGGCGCGGACTCGGACTTCTCCCAGATCGCCGCCACCGTGCCGTCGAACTCCTTCGCCACGAACTCCTGGAACTCCGCGCGAACCTCGTGCTCGCCGCGGGCCGCGAACGCATAATCCAGCACAGCCTTGCCAGTAGCCGGATCGACCTCGGCCTCGCCGATCACCTCATCGCCGGAGTAGAACACAACCTTCGGCGCCGCAGCGCCCTCCGGCACCTCGGGCAGGCTCTCGCCCGCGGAGGTGACCGTCGCGGTGAAGCGAACCTCATCACCAGGCAGGATCTCCGCATCCGCCTCCAAGTCGACGTCGGGGCGGGTGTGCGCGAGCTCGGTCTGAGTGGCCTGGGCGATCACGGTATTCGTCAGGGCACGCGCCGCATCGCCCGCGTGGCAGTAGACGGCAACAGCGGTGCCCGGGGTGCCGTTCTGGCTCGCGACCAGCGAGAGAACGTTGTTCTTATTGCTCTTGCCTGCAGGGCCAGTGCCCTCTCCGGCGGCGCGCAGTCCGGTGCGGATGGCCGCACCCGGGGTATCCGGCGCGGTGACGTCGAAGGCGATCTTCGGCAGGCGGAACTGCTGATTGGCATCAACCGCAAGCCCCGCACGAGCAACCCGTCCGAAACCGAAGACGCCATTGCTCCAGTTATCGTTCTCGTTGCCGCCGTTATTCACGGAGTTCGCCCCATCCCAGATGCGGGCGAACTCGCCGTTCTCATCCAGCTGGCCCGCCGCGTTCACTCGCTGCACCACGGCAGCAGGATCGGCGTTGAGGTTCGTGCCCGGCTCCACGATGCGCAGGTTGGAAATTTCCACGCCCTGCGGGAGCGCGATGTCGTACTTCATGCGCGCTGTGCCCTTGCCGCCGGTAGCCATCTCACCCGGCTGGACGGTGACGGTAAAGGTCTCGCCTGGCTGCACGCGCTCGGGATAGCTCACGTCCACAACGTCGGGGGTGAGAGTCAGCTGGGATGCGTTCCCGATAACTCCGCCGATAGTGCCGGCATCCTCCGCGCACTCCAGGTTGACCTGCTTGACCGCTGCGGTCACCGGGGAGGCGCCCGCCTCCTGCTCCACAGTCTCCTCGGCCTGCGCCGGAGCGGCCACGACCAGCCCCAGGGCCAGTGCGATCGCGCTCGCGCTGCCTATCAGCTGGCGGGCACCCCGGGCGCCCACGCTCCGGTGAGCCGAAACCCCAGCATTGTTCTTGTTCATCATTGGTGAAAGCCTTTCTGCTGAAGATTCCGGTTAGAACGTGAAGATCGAGCGGAAGAAGTCCGCGAAGAAGCCAAAGATCTTCTCGAAGATCTCCTTGATGCTGCCGAAGAAGCCCTTAGCGCTCGAGCCCTCCGAGGACGAGGACGAGCCATTCGGCTTCTTGTTCTTGTTCTGCTCGTCGTTTTCGCCCGGCGCTGCTGCTACAGCGACGTCGATGCTTCCGGTGCCCAGCACTAGGCTGAGGTCATCGCGCTGCGGGTGGAAACGCGCTTCCAGGGTGTGCGTGCCGGACTGCAGCCAGCTCAGGTCTGCCTCCGCGACACCACGGACCACAGGGACCTGGAGCAGCTTCTCGCCGTTCATGACGGCCCGGCCGTTGTCGGTGAAGGTCAGCACGCCGTTGACGTCCTTGGCCTCGCCCTCGTTAGGGGTCAGCGCCACGCGGTAGGTGCCGCGTTCCTTCACAGTGCTGGTGTTCGGGCCCGTGATCTGGACGTCGACGGAGCTGTACTTCAGCGCATCCTCCCCGTCGCCCGGCAGAGCATTGACGGTCAGCAGGGATGCCGCCGACGCGTCCACTGGGCCAGCCTTATCGCTCAGCGGTGCACACTGGACCGGAGCCCACACGGTACCGACGAAAGGTGCGGATACCTTGCCGAGCAGGGTGAGGAAGTTCTCGTCCTGGCCGTACTG
This sequence comes from Corynebacterium sp. HMSC22B11, assembly GCF_001815965.1. Lineage (NCBI taxonomy): Bacteria > Bacillati > Actinomycetota > Actinomycetes > Mycobacteriales > Corynebacteriaceae > Corynebacterium > Corynebacterium sp. HMSC22B11. Next base: position 13,008 of record NZ_KV823510.1, read on the forward strand.
GCCGGCTTTTCCGGCGGTGCGCACGCCAAAGGCCTTCTCGCCCGGGGAGGTGGCGCGGAACTTCGCGCTGACCTTCGGGAAACGCAGGTCCAGCTTGTTCTGGCCTGCCTTGTAGGTCACCCCGCCCTCAGCGTTCTTCGAGGAATTCGGGCTGTTGCCGATGGTCTGGTTATCGGTGCTGGCGAAACGCAGGATCCGGCCGGTCGGGTCCGGGTAGCCCTGCTCGTTGACCGTGAAGGCCGACAGCCCCTTGATATTGGCGCCGGACTCGTCGATATCCGCACCCACGAAGCTCACCCCAGCAGGAAGGGCGAAGTCGAGCTTCAACCGCGATGCGCTGTCAAAGGTTCCAGCGGGCAGGGGAATGTCCATCGCCACCGGGTCGAGGTCCAGGTCGAGGGAGAAGACCTCCCCGGTCTTCACCTCGCCTGGGGCGGTGAGTTGGAAGGCTGCCTTCTCAGGGCCGACATGCTGGACACCAGCGACCTTGCTGGGGGTCGCCTTGCAGGAGATCGTCAGTTCCACATCGCGCACTTGCGGAGCCGCCGGGGTGGCGTCCTTCTCGGAGTCCTGCTCAGCACTTTCGCCTTCAGCGCCTTCCTGGGGCGCCGGGGTCGTGTTGCCACCCGCAGCGCCGTCCTCGTCGGAGTTGGTCGCGCCGGTGGTGGTTCCGTCCGACGTGGGCGCGCCGTCCTCGGCGATGGCCACGGGGGCGAGCAGCAGGGCGAGTGCCGTGGCGGAGCTAGCGGAGGCCAGCGTGAAACGAGTCTTCATTCACTCTCCATCGTGAAAATTGGTGAAGTAGTAGCTAACGCTGTGCGCCCACGGCCCCTGGGCATGAACCCTTGGGGACGTGGGCGCACAAAAGTTACCGAGAAGACTAGCAGTGCTTTGCAGTTGAAAAGAAAACCGCTTCGCCGCGGGTGTACCCCTGTGAACTGGGGCCCGGGAAGCGGAGGGGCCAGCAGGAACGCGGCGCACCAGCGCCGAGTCCCGCCTAGGCCGCGTGACCGGTCGCGTCCGACCTAGCGGCGCTCCAGCTCCTCCAGGATCGCGCGCATCTGGGTGCGGCGCACCTTGCCCATCTGGTCGGCCGGCAGCGTTGTCACGTGGAAGAACTCCCGCGGCACCTTATAACCCGTCAGCACCTTCTTGCAGTGCTGGCGCAGCGAGTCGTGCAGCTTCTCGCCCACGCGGCGTGGCTCGTGCTCCTCGCCCTCCGCGGCCTCCGCCAGCGTCACGGCGGCGACCACGCGCTCGGAGCCGTCCTCCTTCGCCAGTCCCACCACGGCGGCCTCCTTGACCTCCGGGTGCTCCAGCAGTGCTTCCTCCACCTCGGCGGGGTAGACGTTGAAGCCGCCGGTGACGATCATCTCCTTCAGGCGGGAGACGATCTTCACGAAGCCATCGGCCTCCATCACGGCCATGTCACCCGTGCGGAACCAACCATCGGCAAAGATCTTCTCGTTGAGCTGCTCCTGGTGCAGGTAGCCGCCGAAAACCTGCGGGCCACGCACCACCAGCTCGCCCTCCTCGCCGTAGTCCAGCACCTTCGTGGGGTCGTCCTGATCCACCACGCGGGCCTCCGTATCCGGGAACGGAACACCGACGTAGCCCGGGCGGCGGTCATCACTCATCGGATTACCCAGCACGATCGGGGAGGTCTCGGTCAGGCCATAGCCCTCCACGAGGCGGCCGTTGGTGAGCTTCTCCCAGTTCTTCACCGTCGCCACCGGCAGGGCAGAGGCGCCGGAGAAGGAGTTCCGCATCGTGGACAGGTCGAGGTCCTTCTCCTCCGCCAGCTTCACGATCGCCTGGTACAGAGCGGGCACGCCCGGCACCCAGGTCGGCTTCTTCTTCTTAATCACCTGCTGCAAAAGGCTCGGCTCCGGGGCCGGGAGCAGCAGCAATTCTCCGCCGATCAGTGGTGCCAGCGCACCGTTCATCGTCATGCCATAAGCGTGGAACATCGGCAGCGCGGCCAGCATCCGCTCCGGATCAGCCTGCTCGCCCAGGCCCGGCACCCACGCCTTACCCTGGATCAGGTTCGCGCAAATATTCCGGTGGCTCAGCACCGCGCCCTTCGGCGAACCAGTCGTGCCCGAGGTGTACAGAATCAACGCCGGGGACTCCGGCCGCACCTTCGGCAGCGCATCCTGAATCGCGCGGCGGCCCAACCCCGGTGCCATCGCATCCACGGCGGCGTCCCAGTCCTCAAACTGGGTCGGGCCACCCGTCAGCTTCGCCTTCGCCTTGCGCAGCGCCGGCACCGGCAGGGAGAGTGCGACCCGCTGCAGCAACGGCATCGATTTGGTGACGTTCACCGTGAACACCTTCTCCAGCGGGGTGGTGTCCACCAGGTGCTGCGCAATATCGGCCGCGTTATCCCAGAACACCGCGACCTTCGCCCCGTGATCCGCGAACGGCCCCTCCAGCTCGTGCGCGGTGTACAGCGGGTTGTGGTACACCGCCGTGGCCCCCAGGGAGACGATGGCGTAGAACGCCACCAGGTTCGCCGGGCAGTTCGGGAGGACGACGGCCACCCGGTCGCCCCGCTTCACGCCACTTTCCTTCAGGACGGCCGCGGCCTTATCCACCAGCTCCCCGAACTCGCTGTAGGTGATCTGCGTGCCCAGGAACCACATCGCATCCCGCTTGCCGTACTTCCGCACCGCGTCGCGGAAGATGCTGACCAGGGTGGTCTCCCCGTAGTCCAGGGTCGGGGCGGTCCCTTCCGTATAGAACTTCAGCCACGGCTTGGCCTGGTCAGAAGAGCTGTTCTGGGACGGTGCAGTGCTCACGGTGGGGTTCCTCCGGAAAATCGAGGGCAGTAGTTGGGGGTTTGAATCAAGCCCGACTCACGATGATATGCCAGCCACCCCGGCCCGCGTGGCTAGTTCCGCCTAGTCGGTGATCGTCTTCCGGGAGAGCACCACCGTGGAGACGATCATGATCACCAACGCGGCGGCCATGTAGATCCACTGGTAGCCGGAGACGTCGAACTTCTCGCCCAGGATTGTGTACCCCAGCGCGAAAGCGAAGATCGGTTCCACCACCGTCATCGCCGGCAGGGAGTTCTTCAACGGGCCCGCGTTGAAGGAGGCCTGCTGCACGGCCGTGCCGATCACAGCCAGCCCGATCAGCCCCCACAGCTCCCAACTGATCAGCAGATCCAGCACCCCGGAGCGGGTAAAAATATCCGTCACGGCCTTGGACAGCACCGCGACATAGCCCATGATCCCGCCGGTGATCGAGCCCAAAATCAGCGCCCGATTCGAGCTCCGTAACCGCAGTGAAGCCAGATACATCACCACGAAGATCACCACGCCGATGCCCAGCGCCGTCAACCACCGCGGCAGGGAAGGCTGCGCCACCCCGGCCTGCGGGCGGCCCAAGACCACGATCACCGCCACCGCGACCGTGAGCAGTGCCGCCCACGCCGTCTCCGACTTCGAAATCCGGCGACCAGAAAGCTTCGCCGAAAGCGGCAAGGTGAACATCAAGGAGAGCACCAGAATCGGCTGCACCACCAACAAGGTGCCGAAGCCCAACGCCACGATCTGGAAGGCATAGCCCAAAAAGGACAGCCCAAGCCCGGCCCACCACCGCACACGGGTGATCGCCGCGACCACAGAAGAGGTATCCGTCCCACCGGAATCCTCGGCGACCCGGTGCCGAACCACCGTGCCCCACGCGATCGTGAGCGCGGAGGCGAGGCCGAAGAGGATCGCCAGTGCGTTGCTATGCATCATCGGCCTCCACCCTAAACCAACAAGCGGTTGCCCCCGGCCAACGCCCTCCTATAGGGGAGCACTAGCCCCTCCTGTAATCTGTGTAACACGGAAAAGCCCCACAACGGCAATAAGAAAAACCACCCCAATCAACTCCGAGCATCCGGGAAGGCGGGCCAAAACTACATGGCACTCATCGTGCAAAAATACGGCGGCTCCTCGCTGGAATCAGCAGAGCGCATCCGCAGCGTGGCGGAACGGATCGTGGACACTAAAAAGCAGGGCAACGACGTGGTCGTCGTCTGCTCCGCCATGGGTGACACCACCGATGAACTCCTGGACCTCGCCGAGCAGGTCAACCCCGTGCCACCGGCCCGCGAGATGGACATGCTCCTCACCGCCGGTGAGCGCGTCTCCAACGCCCTCGTGGCCATGGCAATTGCGTCGCTGGGCGCCGACGCGCAGAGCTTCACCGGCTCCCAGGCCGGCGTGATCACCACCGAGCGCCACGGCAACGCACGCATCGTCGAGGTCACCCCAGGCCGCGTCCGCGAGGCTCTGGACGAGGGCAAGATCTGCATCGTCGCAGGCTTCCAGGGCGTCAACCGCGAGACGAAGGACATCACCACCCTCGGCCGCGGTGGGTCGGACGCCACCGCCGTCGCGCTCGCCGCAGCCCTGAAGGCAGACGTCTGCGAGATCTACTCCGACGTCGACGGCGTCTACACCGCCGACCCGCGCATCGTCAGCGATGCAAAGAAGCTGGATAACATCAGCTTCGAAGAGATGCTGGAGATGGCCGCCGTCGGCGCCAAGGTCCTCATGCTCCGCTCCGTGGAGTACGCCCGGGCCTTCGACGTCCCCCTGCGCGTGCGCTCCTCATACAGCAACGACAATGGCACCCTAGTTTCCGGATCGATGGAGGATATTCCAGTGGAAGAAGCAGTACTCACGGGCGTTGCCCACGACCGCTCCGAGGCGAAGATCACCGTCGTCGGAATCCCAGACGCGCCGGGCGAGGCCGCCCGCATCTTCCGCGCCGTCGCGGACGCCGAGATCAACATCGACATGGTGCTGCAGAACATCTCCAAGCTGGACGACAACCGCACCGACATCACCTTCACCTGCCCGCGCGAGGACGGCGCCCGCGCCGTGAAGTTGCTCAAGGGCATGCAGGAGTCCGGCGACTGGCAGAACGTCCTCTACGACGACCAGGTCGGCAAGGTCTCCCTCGTCGGTGCCGGCATGAAGTCCCACCCGGGTGTCACCGCCGACTTCACCGAGGCGCTGCGCGACGCGAACGTCAACATCGAGCTCATCTCCACCTCCGAGATCCGCATCTCCGTGCTGATCCGCGAGCACGACGTCGATAAGGCCGTCACCGCCCTGCACGACCGCTTCCAGCTGGGCGGCGACGAAGAGGCCACCGTCTACGCCGGAACCGGCCGCTAAACACTACGCTGGGGGGGCCGTTGGGGCGTCGGGTGCATGCCGTACCCCGCAATGCCCCCGCGGCCCCACAAGAACTTCTCTAAAACAATCTTTTAAGGACTGATTCCCCGTGACCACGCTTGCTGTCGTCGGCGCCACCGGCCAGGTCGGCCAGGTGATGCGCGACCTGCTCCAGGAGCGCAACTTCCCCGCTGACCAGGTGCGCTTCTTCGCCTCCTCCCGCTCCGCAGGCAAGGAGTTGGAGTTTGGTGGCAAGAAGATTGTTGTTGAGGACGTCGCCGCCACGCCGACCGAGGAGCTCAAGGGCATCGATATCGCTCTGTTCTCGGCGGGTGGCGCGACCTCCCGGGAGCACGCCCCGCGCTTCGCGGAGGCCGGTGCGACTGTGGTGGATAACTCCTCCGCTTGGCGCAAGGACACCGAGGTTCCGCTCATCGTCTCCGAGGTCAACCCCGGCGATAAGACGGGTGCCGGCAAGGGCATCATCGCGAACCCGAACTGCACCACCATGGCCTGCATGCCGGCACTGGGCGCGCTGCACAAGGAAGCCGGCCTGACCCACCTGCACGTCTCCTCCTACCAGGCGGTTTCCGGCTCCGGGCTGGCTGGCGTGCAGACCCTGATGAACCAGCTGCGCGAGAACCTGGACAAGATGGAGCAGCTCGTTGAGGACGGCTCTGCCTTCACCGCGGAGGACCTCGGCCCCTACGTGGCGCCGATCGCCTTCAACTCCCTGCCGATGGCCGGCAACCTCGTGGACGACGGCACTGGGGAGACCGACGAGGAGCAGAAGCTGCGCAACGAGTCCCGTCGCATCCTGGGCATCCCGGAGCTGAAGGTATCCGGCACCTGTGTGCGCGTCCCGGTGTTCACCGGCCACATGATGACTGTGCAGGCGGAGTTCGCCAACGAGCTCACCGCCGAGCGCGCCCGCGAGATCCTGGAGTCCACCCCGGGCGTGAAGGTCGTGGACGTCCCGACCCCGCTGCAGGCCACCGGCATCGACGACACCCTCGTCGGCCGTATCCGCCAGGACCAGGCGGTCGACGGCAACCGCGGCCTCGTGTTCGTCGTTGCTGGCGATAACCTGCGCAAGGGCGCCGCGCTGAACACCATCCAGATCGCGGAGCTGCTGCTCGATAAGTAGCCCGCCGCCGGGCGCGGGCGAGCGCCCGGCCCTGCGCCATATCTGGCGTGTGCTCCGAGGCATGCTCTAGTGAACAGGGCATAGCGAAAGGGAGCGGCCTAGCGTGATGCTAGGTCGCTCCCTTTGTCTTGCCCGAGGGGCGTCTCGCAGAGGCTAACCGCGGTCCGTTTTGGTGGTTGGCCCCTCAGCAGGGTCGATGCCCACGCCGGCCTGCGCGCTGTCCTCTGCGCCGACGGGCTCGCCAACCTCCTCGCCGAAGACCTGCTGAGCCTCATTGGCCTCCTGCTCATCGCGCAGCTGACCCACCGCGATCAGCGCGATGCCCAGCACCGACCAGGCCAGTAGCACCAGCAGTGGCTGCCACAGCGCGGCATCCGGGAAGTGCACCAGCAGCTTGTTCAGCTTCGTCGCCGCACCCGGGGCCAGCGCCTCGCCGAGGCTGCCCAGCGCACCCAGGAACTCGCGCGGCTCGTTCGCCCCGGAGAGCGGGTAGGCCAGCACCGGGATCGCCACGCCGATCCACGCCCCGTAGCTGCCCAGCAGTGAGCCGAGGCCCGCCACCGGAGCGGCAACAGCCAGGATGCCCAGGGCGAAGGAGAGCCACAGGGAGACCAGGTTGCCGTCCACATAACCCACCGTCAGCACGGTAACAACAGCCGCGATCAGGCCGCCGAGCACCGAGCCCGCCAGCAGGGTCAGCACGCGCTGCTGAGTGCCGCGCAGCAGCCCCACCGAAGCAAGCCCCAGCAGCAGACCGGCGAAGACCAGCGGAAGCGTCATCTTGCCCAGAGTCTTGCCCTGCTGCTCCTGCTCGGACATCGGCACCAGGTCCTGGATATCCGGGCCGGCCATCGCAGCCTGCATGACCTCCTGGGAAGGCTGCTTGCCCTCGATCTGCGCGCGCTGCGCCGGCAGCTGGTTAACCTCCTGGGCGAACTCCGCGATCGCCCGGGAAGGCTCCAGGCCGTTCGCGGATGCCAGCAGCGCACGCACCTGATCCGGCTCGTCAGAGATCACCAGCGCGCCCTGCACGTCGTTGTTCTTCACTGCGGTGCGCGCGGCGGAGGCGTCCTCGTAGCGCTCCATCTTGAAGGGGATGACGAGCTGGTTCTGCTCCGCGACCTCCTTCATCTGGCTGTCGAGCTCATTGAAGGTCTTCTCCGAGGCCGCGATGCCCACCGGGATGTTCTGCGGTTCGGCATTCTGGGCGGGCCACAGGAAGCTCAGGAAGATCACCGCGATGGCTGCGATCGACATGATCGCCGTGCCGATGGACAGTGCCATCGGTCCCGCGGGCTTCTTCTGTTCCTGCCCCTCTCCCGGGACGACGTCATCCGCGGTGCCGTTCGCAGGAACCGCGCCGTTCACCGGCGTAGCGCCGTCGGTGACGGTGCCGTTGGCGACAGTGTCGTCAGCAGCGGTGCCTTCAGTGACGACGTCGCCGGTCGGGACGTCCCCGCGAGCCGCAGCGTTACCGTCGGTCGCTGCGCTGCCCTCGGCTGCGGCAGCGCTGTCGGTTGTCGCGGCGCGATCAGCGTTCGCGGGCCCGGTCGCGTCCGGATTCTCAGCCGGGTCGGTGGGGTCTTGGTTATAGGGATTCGCCATCTCGTGCGTCACGACCCTTTCATGACGGTTGGGGAAGGTTGACCTTCCCGATGCTAGCGTCTCCCGCCACCCGGCGAACAGGGAGTAGGCGAACCGCGCTTGCTGCGAGGTCTCCGCGGCCTCGGCGCCACGCGGCGCGGTCGGCTTAGCGCTGGGCCCCGCAGCAACCCGGTGCGCACGGCGCACCGTCACAGGTGCCGCCGAAGTTTGGCACCGTCCCCAGCTTCTTCACCAGCTCCGCAGCGGCACGCTGCGCCTCGGTGAACTCAGTGACCGGCAGCTCGTCGTCAGCGACCTCCGCGACCAGGTCCACGATCATGCTGGCGAAGCTCTTATCCAGGCCCGGCGTGGCCGCCCGCACGAACGGCACCCCGTGCTCCTCCGCGACCTCCCGGACCTCCGTGTCCAGGTCCCACAGGACCTCCACGTGGTCGGTGATGAAGCCCACCGGGCACAGCACGATCGGGCGCTTATTACCCGCCGCCACGCGCGCCTCGAGGTGATCGCACACATCCGGCTCCAGCCACGGCACGTGCGGCGAGCCGGAGCGGGACTGCCACACCAGCTCCACGTCATAGGGAGTGCCCACGCCCAGGTCGACGCCCGCGGTCTCGCCCGTGTGGGCCGGGCCGTCGCCGCGGCCTCCCACCGGCTTGCCCGCCGCCAGCTGGCCCGTCCACCCCAGGGACGCGCCCGAACCCGGCTGACCAGCGAAGCTCGAGGCCTCCTGGATCAGGCGGGATGCATTGAGCACCTGCTCCGAGTACAGGTTGCCCCCGAAGCTGTGTGGGCCGCCGGTATCGTCCGCCTTATTGGGCACGGAGTGGGCGGTAAACACCAGGTCGGCGTCGTCCTGAACGGAAGCGGGAAGCTCCGCGCGCGCCGCGTCCACCGCAGCGGCGAAGGCAGCGACGAACGCCGGGTGATCGTGGAAGTGCGGCAGGCGCTGCACCTTAGGTGCCTGAAGCCCAGCCTCGCGCACCGCATCCAGGGCGCGGCGGATGTCCTCGTTGTACTGGCCACAGCCCGAGTAGCCGCCCCAGGCGCTGGTGACGAACACGTACACCGTGTCGAAGCCCTCGCGGGCCAGCTGCACCATCGTGTCCTCTACATAAGGCTCCCAGTTGCGGTTGCCGAAGTACACGGGCAGGTCCACGCCACGGCTGGCCAGCTCGGCCTCGACATTCGCGATGATCTGCTTGTTCTGATCATTGATGGGGGATCGCCCACCCAGGGCGTAATAGTGTTCCCCGACCTTCTCCAGCCGCTCGCGGGGGATACCCCGGCCGCGGGTCACGTTCTCCAGGAACGGGATCACGTCCTCCGACTTCTCGGGCCCGCCGAAGGAGAGGAACAGCAGAGCCGACCGGCCAGCCGGTGCGGCAGCGAAAGCAGAATCCGTAGCGCTCATAACCTAAGACTGTAGTGGGCGCGCCGGGTTCTTCCCCAACTCGTGCCGCAGCGCGTCGGCCAACTCTGGCGTGCGGAACTCGTGGCCCATATCGGCCAGCACGGCGGGGCGGACATTCTGATCCGCCAACGCCAGCTCCGCGGCACCATCCTCACCCAGCAGCAGGCGGGGCCCGGCCGCCGGAACCGGCACCTGCAGCTTGCCCCGCAGACCGCGCGGGATCACCGGGTTGCCACCCACCTCCGCCAGCGTGGCCATGAACTCCCGGTTGCGCACGATCCCCGGCGCCACCGCGTTCACCGGTCCGTGCAGCATCGGGTCGGTCAGCGCCCGGTGGTAGATATCCACCAGGTCATTCATCGCGATCCACGGGAAGAACTGCCGCCCGTCGCCGAGCGCCCCGCCGCCCAGCTTGGCCTGTGCGGTCAGCAGATCCAGCAGCGCGGTGCCCGCCGCCATCACCAGGCCGGTACGCACCTGCACGACGCGCAGTCCGGCGGCCACCGCGGGCTCCGTCGCGGTCTCCCAGTCCCGGACGATCCGGCCCAGCGTCGAGGACTCATCCGCCGGAGCGGACTCATCCACTGGCTCTGAGGCATCCGCCCCGTAGAAGCCCACCGCCGAGGCGGACACGAAGGTGTGCACCCGATCCGTGCGCGCCGCCAGCTCCGCGAGCTTGCGGGTCGGCTCGATCCGCGAGCCCGCGACCTTCGCCAGGTGCTCATCCGTAAACCTGCCCGCAATCGAGCTGCCAGCCAGGTGCACCACCGCATCCACGTCGGCCAGCAGATCCTCGGCAGGGTGCTGCGGGTCCCACTGCCGGTACTGCACCGCCGCCCCACCCGGGCGCGCATTCGCCTCATCGATCAGCGGCTGCGGGTTCCGGCTCAGCCGGATCACCCGGTGCCCCGCCAGCTGCAGCAGCGCGCACAGCTGCGTGCCCACCGCACCGGTTGCCCCGGTCACCGCGATCGTCATCTCACGGGTGGACTCCCCGGCCCAGCCCCGGGCCTGCTGCAGGTGCTTCAGGTCCCCAGCCAGCTGCGCCTGCCGGTAACCGAAAACCCCCTTGAGCAGCTGGTCTGCGACGAAGCTGGGCGCGTTCGTGGTGATCCGATCACGCAAGATCGTCCCGCCGCCGGTAGGGGCGTCCTGAAAAGAATGGACGTGCCGCCAGCCGAATGCCGAACCGATCCCGGGAGTCGCGCAGACGTCCGAGAACTGCGCCGGGGAGTCCACGTGCGCCGGTCGCCCACCGCTAGCCGCGACGAGCGGGCGGTAGAGCCCCGGGTCGTGCTTGCCCTCCCACACCACGCCGCCGGGGAAACGCATGCGGGTCAGCCCGCTCTTCAGATTCCCGGCCTCCTGCAGCAGTCGCACGCGGGTGAAACCGGGGGTCAGGCGAGTGACGATTCCCGGCGTGGCATGCGCGCCCCACACCTGGTCAATGGGGTGATCTAGGGTCTGCTCGAAGACTGTCTCGCTCATGCTCCCAGGGTACGCGCGCTAATTTTTAGGACGTCGGGCTCGAGCGCTAGGCCTGCCACAGCCGCCGCCCCTGGCGGGTGGAACCGGTGGCCTCGGTCTGCTGGCGTTCCTGGCGGGCCTGCTGCGCCTGCTGCATATCAACCAGGTCGGCCCGAGCCCGAGCAACGCGGGAGCGGATGGTGCCGGTGCGCACGTTCGCGATCTTCGCGGCCTCCGCGTAGGTATAGCCGAGCATCTGGGTGAGGATGAGAGCCTCCCTGCGGTCCGGTTCCAGGGAGTTGAGCATGTCCTGGGTGTCCAGCCACTCCGCCCAGCTGGAGCCACCCGTGGTTTCTGCGGCGGGGGTGTCGCCGGCGGCGTCCTCCCACTCGGCGGCGGACTTGCGGGGGCGGGCCATGTCGTGGCGGATGCTGTCCACCCACACGCGCCGGGCCAGGGAAAGGATCCAGGTGCGTGCTGTAGAGCGGGCGGCGAAACGGGGGAGGGCGGAGAGTACCCGCAGGTAGGTCTCCTGGGTGAGGTCATCCGCCTGGTCCGGGTTCGCCAGGTGGGCGAGCAGCCGCCAGACGTCGTCGTGGGTGGCGGCGATGAACTCGTTGAGCGCTGCCTTATCTCCCCGGGCGGCACGCAGCGCGAGGTTGGTGACGTGTGCGTCGACCTCGGCGGTGTGGCCGTGACGGCCAGCGGGGGAGGGAGGGAAGTTGCTCATGTTAAAGGCCAGTCTAGCAGTGGCCTGCGGTTTTCACGCTCCCCTGCGTGCTGGGATGCGGAAGCGGCGCACCGGTGATGCATCGATAGGTAGGGGTGATGGTTGCGCGCCAATTTAATAGTACCTAGCCTATTGTATAGACATTGATTGATAGGTAAAGGCTGTGGCGACGTCTCCGCCACTGTGGCAGCCTGGGAGAAGGAAGCCACATTCCCTAAGGAGGACCACCGTGACTGACCACAAGAACACTGGCAACCTGACCGCCAAGGACATCGCATCCCGGGGCATGTGCCCCGTCACCGGTCACGCCACCCGAAACAACGGTGCCCCCATCACCACCCAGGAGCACTCCGCCACCGTCGGAGACCAGGGACCGATCGCGCTGCACGACGTCTCGCTGGTGGAGAAGCACCAGTCCTTCAACCGCGAGCGCATCCCGGAGCGCAACGTCCACGCCAAGGGATCCGGTGCGTTTGGCGAGCTGACAATCACCGAGGACGTCTCCCAGTACACGAAGGCAGACCTCTTCCAGAAGGGGCGCGTCACCCCGATGTTGGCCCGCTTCTCCACGGTCGCCGGTGAGCTCGGCTTCCCGGATACCGTGCGCGACGTGCGTGGCTTCAGCCTGAAGTTCTACACCCAGGAGGGCAACTACGACATCGTGGGCAACAACACCCCGGTGTTCTTCCTCCGCGACGGCGTGAAATTCCCGGACTTCATCCGCTCCCAGAAGCGACTGAACAACGGCCTGCGCTCTGCGGACATGCAGTGGGACTTCTGGACCCGCTCCCCAGAATCCGCCCACCAGGTCACCTACCTCATGGGTGACCGTGGCATCCCGACCGACTTCCGCCACATGGACGGCTTCGGTTCCCACACCTACCAGTGGATCAACGCCGCCGGCGAGCGCTTCTGGGTGAAGTACCACTTCAAGACCCGCCAGGGCTGGAAGACCTTCACCGACGAAGAGGCCAACCAGATCGTCGGTTCCGGCGACTTCGACCACAGCCGCCAGGACCTCTTCGACGCCATCGAGCGCGGCGACTACCCAACCTGGGACGTGAAGGTGCAGATCATGCCCTTCGAGGAGGCCAAGGACTACCGCTGGAACCCCTTCGACCTGACCAAGACCTGGTCGCAGAAGGACTACCCGCTGATCGACGTCGGCCACTTCACGCTGAACCAGAACCCGGAGAACCACTTCGCGCAGATCGAGCAGGCCGCCTTCGCGCCGTCGAACATCGTTCCGGGCGTGGGCTTTTCCCCGGACAAGATGCTGCTCGCCCGCGTCTTCGCCTACCAAGACACCCAGCGTTACCGCCTCGGTGCCAATAACTCCCAGCTGCCGGTCAACCGCCCGATCCGCGAGGACCTGAACCGGTACAACACCAAGGACGGCGCGATGGCCTACGAGTTCCCGCCGCGCGACACCCCGGTCTACTCCCCGAACCGATTCGAGCGCGGCGAGGGCACCCAGGACACCTCCGACGGTTCCGGCGTGGTCCAGAAGGGTGTTGCCGCAGGTGAGTCCCAGTACGGCTTCGGCCGTGGCGCGGAGTCCGGCACCGGCCTGGCCGACGAGCTCGGTCTGTTCGACGAGAACTACGGCGGCGACCTGACCTTCGGCGCATACCACCGCCACGAAGAGGACGACGACTTCGCGCAGGCCGACCAGCTCGTCCGCGAGGTCATGGACGACGAGCAGCGCGAGCGCCTGGCCAAGAACATCGCTGGCGCGATGGCTGGTGTCTCCGAGCAGGTGGAACAGCAGTGCTACACCTACTGGGGCCACGTGGACGAGGAGCTGGCTGCTCGCGTGAAGGAACTCTTCACCGCCAGCAAGTAAGTACACTCGGGCAGCAGAGCAAGGTTTTAAGCAACCAGCGAAGGAGTTTTCGATGAGCAAGGCGCTGTACAACGCGAAGGCACTGTCCACCGGCGGCGGCCGCGACGGCCACGTCGCCACCTCGGACCGCCAGATCGACCTGGACGTCCGCCCGCCGAAGGAGCTCGGCGGCTCCGGCGAGGGCACCAACCCGGAGCAGCTCGTCGCTGCCGGCTGGGCGGCCTGCTTCAACGGTGCGCTGCAGAAGCAGATGAAGGACAACGGCGTGGATCTTTCCAAGGCCCCTGAGGTTCTCGTGGAGTGCACCCTCAACTCCGTCGACGAGGGCTTCCGCATCACCTCCCGCATCGAGGCCACCCTCTTCGGTGTGGAGCAGGCGCAGGCCGACGAGCTCGTGCAGGCGGCTCACGCCTTCTGCCCGTACTCCAAGGCGATGCGCGGCGATACTGACGTCGAGGTCGTCGCCAAGGTCGCCTAAGCGGCTGACTAACTAGCGCACAACGAAAGGTCGCCCGGAGGAAATCCTCTGGGCGGCCTTCGCGCTATCTGGGGGAGGGGAGCAGCGGCGCTACTTCGCGTCCGGCTGGCGGGTACCACCGGACAGCGGCACCGTGTGATCCCAGTGGGTGGCGTGCAGCGCGCGCCCCATGAAGAAGGAGCCCACCGAGCTGATCACCAGGAAGGCCGTGATCGCGACGCAGGCGCGGATCAGATAGCCCAACACGAAGCCCTCGGTGGCGAAGTGGAAGACCAGGTTCGCGCAGATCAGCAGCGGAATACCCACGCCCATTGCGGGGCCGGTCATGTTCAGCTGGCTCAGCGCATCTGGAGCCAGGTACATCGCGCGGGCGGACACCAGCACGAACACGGAGCCGGTGATCGCCAGGATGCCGATCAGCACGACCGCGAACCAGCTCGGCTCCTGGTACTCAACCTGCTCGGATGCAGCCAACAGCAGCTCGTTCGTAGACGCAGCGGTAGCAGCGGTGGAAACAGCCATGGTTTAGCGCCTCCCTCGGGTGATAATGCGGGCCGCGGCACCAGTCGACAGGGCGGAAAACAGCCCGGCGAACATCGCGACCTCGTAGGTAATCGCCGTGTGGTTAAAGATGCTCAAGCACAGGAACAGCGCGATCATGCAGGCGAAAAGCATGTCGGACAGCACCGCGCGACGCCCGTCGTTCTTGGTGGTCACCGCACGGTACAGCACCGTCAGCAAACCAAGGACGATGATCGCCGCGGCGATGCCGACCAGGATGTAGAGCAGCGTTGTGGGTTCCATCTACTTCCCCTTTTTCTTCTTCTGGTCGCGGTACTTGTTCGGGTACAGGGGGTCGCGGAAGCCGTAGTCCTCGTGCTTCGGGGCGTCCTCCTTCGCACCGTCCTCGGAGTCCTCGCTCAGGACGGCGGCGACGTAGGCCGCGGCGTGCGGGGTGGAGTCCACCTTCTCCACGTCGAAGACCGTCTCGTCGGAGGCACGGCCACCGCGGGAACCACGGAAACCGCGAGGTCCCGGACGACCCCGCTCCACGAGGGAGTCGACGTCGAAGTTCTGCTTGATGCCCTTCACCGACGGCACCAGCGTCTCCTCCATCTCGGCGAAGCCCTCCATCAGCTCCAGCGGATCCTGGCCGTACATGGCGTGGATCGCGAGGTAGCGCTGTGCGGTATCGCGGTGCTGCACCTCGTACTCGCTGGACTTGACCTCGAAGGCGTCGTTGAGGGAGCGCTCGCCGCGCTCAGCGTCGTAGTCGACCTCCTTCGGGCCCGTGATACCCAGGGCCAGCGTGCCCGGGGTGATGGTGATGGAGGCCGCGAGGGCGGCGATATTGCGTTCCTTACGGACCCGTAGCGGGTAGTAGATCACCACCGGGGCGATGCGGCGGCCGGTGCCGAAGGTATCGATCATCATCACGATCGACTCCTTGATCACCTGGCCGACCAGCCAGCCCGCGTAGAACAGGCAGTGGAAGGGGACTTTCCAGGGCTTCATTAGCGTGCTCCTTCCTGGTCATCGGCGTTATCGGTGGTGGCATTATCGGCAGCGTCCGCATCGCCGTCGGCAACCTCGGACACACCCTGCGGCTCATCCGCACCCGGCACGTGCGCCAGTCCGGACGGACCCGGATCCAGCACCTGCCCGACCGGGCCAGGACCACCCACCAGCTCGTCGGACTGGTTGGCGTCGAAAACGGTGCTGACATACTCGGTGGTGTCGATGAGGTCCTCCGCCGCCCGGTTGGTGACGGCGAAGATCGGGCCCGCGGCGAAGAAGATCACCACGGAAACCACAGCCATCGCGGCCGACGGGAGCACGTACTTCGGTTTGATGCGCAGGTCCGGGTCCGCCTCGTTGCGGTTCATCGGGCGGCCCCAGAAAATCTCGCGCCACACGTAGATCATGCTCAGCAGCGCGCCGATAGAGGTCAGGATGATCGTGCCGATCGCCAGCCACGCCTTCCAGCTGCCGTCCTCGGCGATGCCGAAGACCAGCGCTAGCTTGCCCCACAGGCCGGAGAAGGGTGGGAAGCCCACGATCGCCAGCGCGCCGACGGCGAACACCGCCGCCACGAAGGGGTCGCGACGCATCAGGCCGTGCAGCGGGCGAAGCCTGCCGTGGCCATAGGTCTCCTCGATCGCGCCACCGGCCATGATGAGGCTGGCGGCGATCACCATGTGGTGCAGCATGTAGAACAGTCCAGCGCCCAGCACCAAGGTCGGGCGGGCGGTGAGGAAGGCCAGCGGGATCAGCATGTACGGGATGCCGTTGACCATCTGGTAGGCCAACACCCCGCGGATCGTGTTCTCCGACAGGCCTGCGAAGCCGCCGATGAACATGCCCAGGACCATGATGACGAGGATCGCCCACGCGTAGCGGGCGTCACCCTCGAAGACGGTCATGTAGACGCGCAGGATGCCGTAGACCGCGACCTTCGTGTGTAGGCCGGAGAACAGTGCCATCACAGCCGGGGAGGTGAACGGGTACGCCCGCGGCAGCCAGGTGTGCGTCGGGGTGACACCGGCCTTAACGGACAGGGCCAGCAGCACCATGCCGAGGGCGACCACCAGCTGCCACTGCGTGCCGTAGATGCCATCGGCGAAGCCCGCCTCGCCGCGCGGACCGGCGGCACCGGCCAGGGCTGCGAGGTTCGTCGTGCCGACCACGGCGTAGGTCATCACCACGCCGGAGACCAGCAGCAGGGAGGTCACCAGGTTCACCACGATGAACGTGCGGGCTGCGGCCAGGCGACCCCAGGTTCCGGTCATCGCTACCAGCCCGAAGGACGGCATCAGCATGACCTCGATGAACACGAAGAGGTTGAACAGGTCCGCGGTGAGGATCGCGCCCCACGCACCACCCAGGAGCATCAGCACGAGGGCGGGGTAGAAGCGGGCGCGCATCTCGCCCACGACGAGGGCGAACCAGTTGGCCACCAACGCAACCAGGGCGGTGGTGAAGATCATCAGGGCGCTCAGCGTGTCCGCGGCCAGCGGGATCGCCACGCCGCCCACGAAGTTACCGACGTTATCGGCGATGACCGACTCGTCGCCGCCGAAGCGGACCAGCAGCCAGCCGGAGGTCGCTAGCCCGAAGGCTGGTACCAGCAGTGCCAGCAGGTTCCGGGCCTTCGCCCAGGGCAAGAAGGTGCACAGGCCGGCGGCGATGAGTGGCACCACGATGAACAGGGCGAGCACCGCCCCGTCGGCGAACGCATCCGGGGACTGTGGGTTGTTAGCCGCAAGGAGCAGGGACGTCATTATCGCTCCTCCTTGCCGTTATTAGTGCTGTTCCCGTCGCCGCTACCGGCACCGTGGGGGCCGCCCTTACCGTAGGGTGCGCCCAGCGTGTCTGCCTGTGGCGTGTGCTTCGCAGCCGCCGCCTGTTCGGCGTTCTTGGCCACCTGCTCGGTGTCCGTGTGCCGCGAGAGGGTCGACAGCCCGCGGAATGTGCGTGCGGCGCGCTCCGGATCCTCCGCAGAGGCGGTGTCGTCGTCCCGCCCCACGGCAGCCAGCGCGAGCATCACGGCCGTCGCGGCCATGGAGATCACGATGGCCGTCAGCACGAAGGCCTGGGGGAGCGGGTCGCCGGCCTCGGCGGCGCTCGTGCGGTTCATCAGCGGTTCACTGCGCCACACCGGCACGCCGGCGCCGAGGATCATGAGGTTCACGCCGTGGCTGATCAGGGACAGCCCCAGAATCTGGCGGAGCATGCCTCGCTGGAGGATGAGGTAGACACCGCCACCGACGAGGATTGCGATGATTGCTGCAAGAATCACTGGTCGTCTCCTCTCCGCTTCTTTTCCTGGGGTGCTGGGTTTACTTGGCCTCGTTTGCTGCGCAGTTCGTCGAGTTCTCGGTCGAATGCGTCGTGGCCGGTGAGCCGCCGTTCTCGGCGCTTGCGTGCCTTGAACTCCGCGTCGGTTTCCTCCCGGTGGGCGGGGGTTGCATCCTTTGCCTTCACGACGCCACCGCGTTCTGCCTCGGTAGCGTGTTCCGCGGAGTCTGCTGGCCTTGCCTCCGGGATCGGGCTCACGGAGCCGGCGGGCCGCTTTGCGGACTCACGCTCCGAACGGTGCCGGGCTTCCGCCTCGCGGGCGGCACGGCTGACCTCGGAGGGGTTGAGCACGATATTGGACCCACCGATGCGAACCGCGACGGGGGACTGGCTGAAGGCCTCGGCCACCGTGCGCTTCGCCGACTCGCTGGCCTGCTGGGCGGAGGCTGGGTGCGTCTTGGCCGGGATGTAGCGATCCTGGTTGGCCCGGGCGTACTGGTTGCCCGGGCGGTCACGCCCGCCGAGCTGGTTGATGACCACGACGATGAGCCCGAAGACCGCGAAGTAGATGCCGCCGTCGAAGAGCAGCGAGGTGGTCATGTGCTGGCCCAGGAACGTGCCGTGCAGCGGCGCCAGGAAGGAGCCCTGCAGGAAGCCCAGCAGGCCGGTGCCCAGGGCCAGCAGCATGCCGATACCAATGAGCGTGTAACCCAGGTTGTCGGAGCCCAGCTTCCGGGCGCGGGACTGCGCAAGGTACCAGAAGAACAGGCCACAGGCCGCGACGAGGGCCGCGAGGAAGCCGCCGCCCGGGGCGTTGTGGCCGCGCCAGAAGGTGATCAGCGAGAGGATGACCACGATCGGGATCAGCGGGTACAGCGCCATGCGCGGCAGGATCGAGTTCAAGTGGGTGGAGCGCAGGTTCTTGGAGTAGAACGGTGCCAGCTCCGGGACCTTGTGGACATCCGGGAAGCGGGTCTGACCCGGTGCGCGGAAAGCCTCGGAGGTCGAGCCTGGGCCGTAGCCCGGCTTCGGGGAGCGCGGCATGGAGGAGATGATCGCGGCGATGACGATGCCCGCCATGCCGAGGACGATCAGCTCGCCCAACGTATCGTAGCCACGGAATTCCACGAGGATCGCGGCGACGACGTTGTCTGCGCCGGTGGCGTCCGGGGTGTTCTCCAGGTACCACTCCGCCAGCTCCGGGCGTGGGTGGCGGCTCTGCAGCAGCCAGACGCCGAAGAAGGTCACCAGCCCCACGACCGTGGCGATCATGGTGGCGAAGCGGGCGCGGTTCTCGCCCTCACGCAGGTACAGGCGCGGCTGGTGGCGGACCACCAGCATCATGATGACGGTCACGCACAGCTCGACCAGCAGGTTCGTCTGGGCGACGTCCGGGGCGCCGAGGGTGAGCATCATGAAGGAGACACCCACACCGACCATGCCGACGAGCACCACGGAGGCCAGGCGCGAGCGGGTGCCGAGCAGGGCGGTGAGTGCCGCGCCGATGATGAGAAGGCCGATCAGGTCGGTGACGCGGTCCGCGCCCTCCATGCGGGCCGGCAGATCGCCGAGGCCGTGCAGGCGGCCCGGTCCGATCAGGCTGAACAGCCCCAGGGTGATGAACATCGCCAGGATCCAGAACACGTGGCGGTTGGCGGCCATGGAGTTGGCCGGGGCGGCGACCACGCGGCCGAAGCGGATCATCCACTCGGTGACCAGGTGGATGATTTCCGCGCCGGTGTAGGGGCCGAGTGGCTGGTGCTGGAACCAGCGGAAGATGGCCTTGCGCTGGAAGATGCCGATCACACCCAGCACCATCACGATCACGGAGATCACGAGTGGGGCGTTGACGCCGTGCCACATCGTCAGGTGGGTCTGCGCCTCACCCACGCCGGTGGCCACGGCGATGTTATCCAGCCAGCTTTCCGGCCAGGCCAGGAAGAACACGGCAGGCAGGGAGAGCAGACCCGGCAGGGCGGCGGGCAGCCAGAGACTGACCGGGGCCTCGCGGGTCTCGGACTCGTCCGTCTTGCCGTCGACGAAGGCGCCGAAGACATAGCGGGCGGAGTACATGAACGTCGCCAGGGCGCCGATGCCAGCGACCGCCAGCAGCACCCAGACACCGGCCTGGGAGAACGGTGCCTCCTGGAAGGCGGTAAGCATGCCCTCCTTGGAAACAAATCCCAGGGTCGGGGGGATCGCAGCCATGGAGCCGGCGGCGACGACCGCGGACCAGAAGGTGAAGGGCATGCGGCGCCACAGCGAGCCCAGGCGTCGGGTATCGCGGGAGCCTGCCTGGTGGTCGACCACACCGACCAGCATGAACAGGGAGGACTTGAAGAGCGCGTGCGCCGCGGTGTGCACGATCGCCGCGGTGATGGCGAAGGGGGTGCCCACGCCGATGGTGGCCACGATCCAGCCCAGCTGGGAGACCGTGGAGTACGCGGTGAGCTTCTTCAGGTCCGTCTTCTGCATGGCGAACAGGGCGGCCATCAGCGCCGTGACCATACCTGTGATGATCAGCACGTAATGCCAGATCATCGTGCCGGCGAAGATGCCCGAGAAGCGCAGCAGCAGGTAAACACCCGCCTTCACGACCGCCGCGGCGTGCAGGAACGCGGAAACCGGGGTGTCCGCGGCCATAGCCTCCGGCAGCCAGAAGTGGAAGGGGATCTGAGCGGCCTTGGAGAATCCCGCCATTGCGATCAGCACGGCGGTCACGCCTGTGAGCACCGTGTTGTTTCCCCAGCTCGGGTCCGCGAGGATGTCGGCCAACTGGGTGGAACCAGTCACACCGACCATGATGCCCAGCGCGGCGATGAGGAACAGTCCGCCGACGAAGGTCAGGATCAGGGTTCGGGTAGCGCCAGCCTCGCCAGAGCTGCCGGAGCGGGCGATGAGGAAGAATGACGCCAGCGAGACGAGCTCCCAGCCGATGAACAGCAGGGCGACGTCGCTAGCCAAAACCAGCAGCAGCACCGCGAGCATGAAGGCCGTCATCAGCAGGTAGAAGCTGAGGATCTTCTCGCCCGGGTGCAGGTAGCGCGTGGAATAGATGAATACGACCGCGCCGATGAGCAGGGCGAGCAGCGTGAAGAAGAGGCTGAGCGCGTCCATCGTCAGCCCGAAGGTAATGTCCCCGCCCTCGGGGTGTGCGGCGGAGGTGGGTAACGCGCCTTCGATCCAGGTGGCTGACCAGCGGTGCGCACCGCCCTCCATCGGGACGCGCGCGTGCTTGAGGACGTACCCCGCCAGCGCGACGAAGGTGATTGCTAGTGGCCAGCCCGCGTTTCGGTCGAGAACTTTGACCAGCAGTGGAACTAGAACGAGGGCCACCGCAACGGTGGCTGGGATCGCGAGCAGAGCCACGTGCTAAAACACCCCAACTAAGGACTCGGTGTGCGGCTCCGGGCGACCCGCAGCCAGCGGCTGCTGGTCGCGGACCCTGGAGGCGCGGCGTGCAAAGGTCTAACGCACAGACCTGCGTTGTCCGGTGGCTGTTGTGGCGCGCGAGCATCGGTTGCTTTCCGCGGTGCGGCTCGCGGTGACGGCGCGCTATGCGGAGAAAACCCGGAGGCTCGAGCGTCACAATGTGATGCGGATAGCAGTTATGCGACTTTCTCAGTCTATCAGTCAGGGTGTGAGAACCAACACGAGACCCCCTTTGCCCCATTTGTCTCATCTGCCACACGGGTAACGGCGCGGTGTCGGGTGCTCGGATTCAGCCGCTCTGGCCGTGGCCTGTGCTGCGATCTTCTCCGTGGGCAACGCCATGCCAGATTCGTGCCAGATGCGTGGGCTGTCCGCCACAGTTCGCCGGGCGATTGGAGGGAACAGATGCTTCGACTCAAGTTCTAGTGGTCGTTGCAACACTGATCTGAAG
>NZ_KV823511.1:0-2985 GCF_001815965.1 Corynebacterium sp. HMSC22B11
TCTTCCTACTGCCCCAACTTTGCAACAGCACCCTAGATATCAAGCGACTTCTCCTATCCCCTGGGAACACATCAATCTTACCGGAGAATATCGTTGGCCAAAGCCTTAGCGTAGGATTTCGCCCTCTCCCGCAAACGACCCCATCTTTGCGGCGATCGTGGCCGGATAGCCGTCTTCGACAATCAGCCGAGCTAACCGGAGACGGGCACGAGGAGTGAGAAGAGCGTTCGGATGGGTCATCAATTGGCCTCCGCCGCGGTCTTCGTAAGCGCGCGTCTGGTGAGAAGCATGATGACGAGAGCGATCGCTGTCAGCACCGAAGCGACCCAAACCGGCGCGAGCAGCCCCAGCCCGGTCGCGAGCCCGAGCGCACCAAGCACGGGCCCCGCTGCAGCTCCGATATTCAATGCTGCGGTTGCGTACGAACCGCCCATCGTTGGCGCACCCGATGCTGCATACAGCACACGCGTGATCAGAGTACTGCCGACGCCGAACGACAGGAATCCCTGAACGAGGACGAGGACGATAAGCGCAACGGGATGAGATGCGACCACTGCCAACACGATCCAGCCTGTCAGCAATAGCGGTCCGCCGACTGCGAGCACGAGGCCAGGTCGTTGATCTGATAGTCGTCCTGCGATCGTGACGCCAAGGAACGATCCGATGCCGAACATCACCAGCGCGACGGACACCCACGCTTCGGCCAAGCCCGCGGTCTCGGTCACGATGGGTGCCAGGAAGGTGAATGCCGCAAAGGTCCCTCCGTTGATCAGCGCTCCGAGTGCCATGGCCAGGATGAGCCGCGGCGTCGCCAACTGGCTGAGCTCGACACGGAGCCTTGGTGAGGTCGCGCTAGTCTCGCTCCGACCAACATTGTTCGTGACGCCACGAATGACTCCAACGGCCGCGGGAATACAGAGGATGGCGATCGCCCAGAACGTCGTTCGCCAGCCCAGCGCTGTGCCGAGCAGTGCCCCGGCGGGGACGCCCACGACGGTTGCGATCGTCGTGCCGGAGAGCAGGATCGACAGTGCACGCCCCTTCTGGTTCGCTGGCACGAGGGTAGTGGCCGTGCTCAGTGCTACGGCGAGGAATCCTGCGTTTGCGAGAGCGCTGAGCACCCGGGTGATGAGCAGGAGAGAGAACACTGGTGTCATCGCTCCGATGACGTGGCTTCCCGCGAACACGAGAAGGCAAACGATCAATGTGAGCCGCGGTGGCCAACGGCGAGCGAATGCCGCCATCACTGGCGCGCCGACGACCATACCGACTGCGAATGCGGAGGTCAGCAGGCCCGCAGTGCCGACCGAGACGTCAAGTTCGGTCGCGATCGCGGGGAGCAATCCCGCGAGCATGAATTCTGAAGTGCCCATGACGAAGACCGCCAGGGCAAGCATGTAGAGGGCAAAAGGCATCGAGTACTCCGAGGTGTGAGATCAAGAAATGGTTCTTCTTGTCACCACGGCCAGCGCCCCGGGTACGCCAGACATACGCCCACACAGATCGTGGGCGTCGTAACTAGTGGTTCAAGGGGCTGGCGGTGTGACCGACAACCCCTGACCTGTCTGATTCGGGACTCGACATGCCCCAAACTCTAACATGCCTTCAATGGCAAGCGGTCTGGACAGATACTTCTTGAATCGGCACGGTGTCATTACGGGCGGGGGCCAGAACAACGTCCCTGGACATCACACCTAGACGGCGAGCAACGTCTGCCTTAGGCACTCCCATATCGACCATTTCGCGCGCCTGCTCGATGCTGATCTCGTTCATTGCCGGCGCTCGCCCCTTGTATGCGCCGCGCTTTTTCGCCCGCTCAATCCCCTCGGCCTGGCGCTCCCGCATGATCGCCCGCTCGAACTGCGCAACACTGCCCAGGACACCAAGCATCAACGCGGCCACCGGGTCACTTTGGGACGAGTAGGTCTGCGACTCCCGGAGGAACCGCACTGACACTCCCCGATGAACAAGATCATCGACGATGGTGTGCAGGTCGAGGAACGACCGCGCCAGCCGATCCATGCTCGTAACGATCAGCTGATCTCCCTTACGCAGGTAGCGCAGCATCTCCTCCAGCTGTGGCCTCTCCCGGGACGCGCCACTGATCTTTTCCTTGTAGATCTCGGTCGCCCCAGCCTTCTGGAGCCGGGCTACCTGACGGTCCAGGTTCTGATCCGGTGTGCTGACGCGGGCGTACCCCACCAACTGGCCCGTGACGACGTGCTGGTGTTCATTTAGCTCAAGCGGTAGCGACAGATCTGTCTCTTTGGCCATAAACCAACCCTAGAGCAACAGATTTTCCTGTAACTCGAAAGTGTCTCATTTGGCATGCCCCAAAGAGACACCCGTAGGGAACATGGCTCCTACCAAGCACAAGAGCACATCAACATTCACTACCTTTGTCGGTCTTTCCATCAGCTCCCCCACCTCCCGAACCCCGGAAGGTCTCCCATAACTGCACAAAAGCCAAAGACGAGAATTGGGCGGCGAACATCCAGAAAAGTTGCGCCCCATGCGACGCCTCAGCGAAAAAATTCGCCCCTGGAATAAAGCTGGCCAGGATAACAAGCAGCACCGCAAGACCTCCCCCCGCCAAAAGCCTGCGCTTTTCAAAGCGGCGCCCTCCTATCCCCACAAAGAAGAGCGCAAACCCGACTATAAGAGAAACGTATCCTACTTTTTCCACAAGCACTGCGAGAGCATCCAACTCACCCCCCTGAGCTGGCAAGAAACATTACTGGTAGCCCGGACTGTACAAGAACCATCCCCCACTGCCTTTTCTTTTCGGACGGCTCCTTCATTGAGTCATGGATATATCCGAATACGTTTTTATGCTCTTCCGTCATACATCCATCTAATCCGATGGCGTAAATACCCAGAACCCTCGCCCGCCTGCTCGACGTCGGCGTAGACCCGATCCCCGTTGTTCTTCCAGTCCTCCCACGGCTCCGAAAGGGTGCTGTTGCAAAGTTGGGGCAGTAGGAA
>NZ_KV823512.1:0-10521 GCF_001815965.1 Corynebacterium sp. HMSC22B11
GGTCTTCCTACTGCCCCAACTTTGCAACAGCACCATTCAAACGCTACACCACCCTCTCAGGACGCTTGCGGTTGCCGGAGGCGTGGGGTTCTCGTATGCTTAAGCGCATGCCTTTGACAATAGGATATATTGTCCATCTGGCATAATTAGCATTGTTAGATCAGCGTCTAACCGTGCAACCGTTCAGTGGATTTAGTTTAAGCAGCGATGAGAGTCTGGCTTACTTTTCTATTGGACACTTCATTTTGTTCCAAACAACTTTCCAAGGAGTGAACTTGTCCGCACTTTCCCAACTTGTAAATGATAATCCGGCATTCCGGGGACGCCTAGACGGCATGGCTGAAACCGCTCTTCCACCGGTAACCGCAACCCCTGCCATTGCAGTGACCGCTGCAAAGGCAGCTGGCGCAGTTATTGGCGGTGGTGCAGTCAGCGGCGCTGCTTACGCCGCATACCGCGCAGTTATCAAGTAGTTCTGACTATCAGCGCACTCACCACATCAAGTCATTACAATTTTCAACATCTCGGAGAGTAATACTATGTCTCGTTTGTCCACTCTTGTCAATAACGACCAAATAACCCTTGAGCAGGTGCACAGCCCTGTGATGGCAACCCCAGCTGCATTCGGTGCAGGTGTTGTTGCTGGTGCTAAGGCTTGCGGAGCGCTAGTGGCTGCAGCTGGCGTTGGCGCTGCCATTGCATCGGCTACTAAAAAGTAGTCCTCGATTTCAGAAGGATTGGAGTTGAGAGGAGAAAGGCAGTGGGTTTGAGAAGAAGATTGTCGCAAGATCCGCTCGCAACTGTTGAGCGCGCTTGTGCTATTACCGAGCTTATAGCTTCGGCGGAATATCTGGTGGACCGAAAGAATCGTCAGTATGGTGGTCTAAACGACTGGACATACTTGAGCTCACAGTTCCCAGGTGGCACTGCTAAGTTTTGGAATAAGCTCAGCGCAACGCAGGCTGAGAGCGTTTATGTGGCACTTCATTTGTTGAAAATCACTCACAATGTAGTTCTCCTTTCACCTCTTTCAAATAACGAAATTCGTGCGTATTGCAATCTAGTGCAAAGTGCTTGTTACCTTACTCTCCAGCCTCGCCAGTTTTTCGGTACAGACGGTTCTGATCAACTTAGTTTCCTAGGGAATGCAGCGTCTGCTCTAGGGAGATTGGGCGGCAGCTCAAAAAGCCGTAAGGCGGCGGCCGACTTCCTTGCTTTACAAGTCATTATTAGTTACTTCATCTCAGGAGTAGTTAAATCTCCAGGTAAACGGTGGTCCCGTGGTAACGCACTCGAAGGTGTTATGGCCACCGAGACCTACGGGGACAGGAAATTTTACAGATTCTTACAAAAGCACCCGCGCATTGGGCAGATGACGACTCGAGGCACCGTTATCATCGAGTCATTGATGCCACTCGCAATGCTCAACGAAACCGTGCTAAAAGCAACACTTGCACTGTTCGGCACCTTCCACTTAGCCAATGCCCGAGCAATGGGGCTAGGCCGTTTCGTTTTACCGTTTATATCGACATATCCCGCGATCCTAGCTTTTCGTTCAAGTCTCTTCAGACCAGGTGAGGCCACCAAGAAATGACTCCACAGTTACGCCCAACCAGCGCTTCACCAGTTCTCAATGCGAGCATCCTGATGGGCACATCACTTGTGCTCGGAGGAAGTATTTGGGCTGGGATTAAAGAAAGAAAACATCGTGCAGACTACCCTGGCTTCGAGACACGGCACTTTCGAAGCTCAACTGGCAACCGTCTTCAAGTGGCAATCGCACCTGCGAAAAACCCCTCGGCACAAAGCTTTGTTTTAGTGCCTGGTCTGTCATCTAGCATTTCGACCGTGGCCGGGCTCGGCACAAAGCTGTCAGCATTAGGCCATCAGGTTGTCATGTTTAATCGTGCAGGCTACGGAGGATCAGTTCGGTTGTCCGAAGAACCGTTTCATATCAACGAGTTCATCATCGATCTTTACAATACTCTGACTGAACTCGCTACAGATAACTCGGGTACCAGCTTTCATCTCGTCGGGCACTCTTTAGGAGGATATCTTCTGCATGAGTTTGCACGGAAAAACCTTGCTCTGGTTTCAGCAGTAAGCTACTTAGATCCGATGCATCCGAAAGAATTGCAGATATCGAATGCTCAGCGGATGGGGAGTAAAACGGTTGAGCTATCCGTAAATACCGTCGCACCATTCATCAAATTTGGGGCTGCTCTGCTCTATGGACAGGGAGTGACCACCTACTCGGACGGGTATCAGTTTCACGACCGAATCCTTGCCGATTTAGCTAGCTCCTCAGTGTGGAAAACCGCAAAGGAAGAATGGAAGCTTATTTATCCATACATGCTTGATGGTCATGATATTTTTGCTCTCCCAAGCTCAATTGACACCCAAGTCATTGCTGCAGGAGAGACTGTGCGCAATGAGCCCGCTCAAGAATCTCTCTACAGGGAATACAGCGATTCCATTCATATTCTTATGGGGGCGGGACACCAGTCAATGTTGACGAAAGAAGAAGCACAAAACAAAATTGCACATTGGCTCACCGTAGGAGCTAAAAATACTGACTTCGGAGACGAAAAATAGTGGGTAATATTCGCAAAATCATAGATGGATCGGTTGCTTCAATTTTTGGCGGATGGTTGGTAGCAACACTGCTTAGTCAGCACCCAGAATCGAATTTAGATCGAATTCGTCGGCTAGATGATCGTTTTGGAAATACAATCATCCCCAACTGGAAGTTTTTTGCGCCTAATCCAGCGGTAGAGGACGTGCACGTTCTTTATCGCCTTGTTTCAGAGGACTTATCCGAATACAGCCCGTGGGAAGAATGTCACACCATCTCGCCACGTAAAATGTCACAAGCGTTTTGGTTCCCTCGCCGTCGCTTCGAAAAAGGAATCTTTGATACGCACCAGGCTCTTGTGATCGGATTAGCTAGCTTGGGAAAAGGCGAGGAGAACGACGCCGTATTGCGAAGATCAATCAGCGATACTGCCGAGATGTTGAACAACTACATTCGCCATAATTACACTCGGCCAATCTCGAAAAAAGAAAAGAACTGGTACTGGCAACAGTTGATGTTAGTACGGTTCGCAGGCCATGATGGCGCAGCAAAACCAATCTATGACCTCATTTTAAATTATCAAGCAATCAATACAGAACAAACTTCGAATATTTCACCAGTCTTCTATTGTGATGATTATTTCAATGAGTACTACGACGAGGTCATGAAGATAGCCGATCCCAACGTTGATCATGCTGAGTGGATCGCTGCAGCAGTGGGCGAGCAACTGCCGCAGCGCATTCTAGATATCGGTGCCGGTACTGGGCGGGTGCTCACCCAAGTTGCTGGTAGATTCCCGAATGCGGAACTGTTTGCCATCGAACCAGACGAAAAATTCTCCCAGTCATTCACTGATATCGATGCCAACTTTTTCTCGGGCACTGTCGAGGAAGCTTTTACAGCAGAAGCCACCACGGATATAGATTTGGCTTTCGTAACCTACGGATCATTACAGTACATATCAAGCTTGGGCGAGCTTATCGAGTCGCTAAAGAAAGTTCGCAGAATGATGACCCGTGGAGGAATTGTTGCGGTGGAGCTATTCGCCTCCGAGATATATCGCGCCCCCGTGCAGCCCAGCCCTATGAGTTTAAAGCTAGGCGAAGAACCGCACACGATGAGTATGTCTTCCCTCCAATATCCACATGGAATAGTGGAAGTAACAACGCAAATTAAGCGCCAATCTGACGGAAAAACTGGAGTAATGAAAGAATGCGTTTTGCCTGTAACTCGTCAAGAAGCAGTCGAAGCCCTTCATGCAGCAGGATTTTCATCTGTCCAGGTTAATCTCAGAGGCGCGTATCACCGATGTACAGCAAAAAATATGTAGCCTTAATTCATAAAATCTATATTTAACTCTCTGAAAGGACTATTATGACGCGTTATTTCACAGCTTTGATAGCCTTTATGGCTGTATTGTCGATTGCTGGAATTATGTTTGATGGAATTGACTCGAAGCAAGGTATTGCTATTACTGTCATCGTTTCTTTAGCTTCTGCTGCCGTAATCTATTGGCTATATCCGTTCTTCACTGATTTAGAAAAATAGTCAAGTCAAACAATTTGTATTTTTAAAGGGCAATAGTGAAGACAGTATGGAATATTGCAATGAGGGGCCAATACGGCTCATACTCAACCCTGCTAATTCTTGCGATCGCCGCCGGCATTATAACAGCCACACAGCCAGTCTTAACAGGGCAAATCCTACAGATTCTGTCAGGTAACGAATGGGATGCAGCGCGCGCATCCATTTTATTGCTGACTTGCGTTTTTCTCTGTGAACTTGTTCTCCAGGTTCTAATATCTTTGCTGCAGGCGCATATCGGAGGGCGATGCGGCAAGAAACTGCGAGACCATTCACTGAACCTTACGGTTAACTCGCAGCAAGGGATTGAGGATATCTTACCAACCGGTGAGATTCAGAACCGCGTGCTCACGGATTCTGCGACTGCCCCCTACACATTCGTCAACGCGGTCCCCGCTGTACTTAGATCCACAACGCTCTTGTTGTCCTGCATCGTTGGTATGGCATTTGTTTCGCTCATGCTTTTTGGCATTGTAATCGGACTTGTTCTCTTAACTGCTCTAGTAGTCCTGCAGCTTTCACGTTGGATTAGGAAATCTACACACCTGTCCCGTACAGACGCTGCGAACTACGGTATTGCAGTATGGAACCTGTTGGGTTCCTTAAAGGTATATAAATCGCGCAACGCTGAACCTGAGGCGTTGCGTCACATAAGCGATAAGTCAGAGACTCTACGAAAATCCGGCATTCGTACCGATATTTCGAGCAGTCTTGTCATGCCAAGTCTGAACTTGGGCACCCAAATTGCCTTGGTTCTATCCATTGGTGGAGCTATGTGGGCGATGACGAGTGGCCGGCTCTCCACCGGCGAGGGCGTGTCTTTTGTAATGTTCATGCTTTATTCATTATCCCCAGCAGTGGAATTGGGCACGTTAGTCAGCGGAGCCGCTCAAGCTAATGTAGCTGCAGCTCGTTTGATCGAAATCTGGAACCAACCGCAAGAGAAGCAAGGAAGCGCTCTGGTTCCTTCATCAGCGAAGCCTTCTTTAGTGTCTAGTAATCTGACGTACTCTTACCCAGGAACTGAACTGCAGGTCTTGAGCTCTATTAACATGCGCATAGAAGGTCCGGGTCTCTATTTGATGCACGGATCCAACGGAGCAGGAAAGTCTACTTTCTTGGCACTTGCCAATGGAGTTCTGCCGGCACAAGGGAAAATCTTTGTTAACGGAGTGGACTCCTCAACCCTGTCTCGAAAGTCTTGGCGCGAAAATGTTCTGCTCGTCGATCAACAACGTGCACCCTTTCACGGAACTCTACGCGACAATATCGGCGCAGGACTTGATATCAATGACAATGACCGCATCCAGGCCATGGAGCGCACTGGTTTCATCAAGCACTATCAAGACTTAAATCTGAAGATCGGCGACGACGGAGTCGAGCTTTCCGGAGGACAGCGCTCCCTGCTAGCTATAACGGACGCCCTCGTTCGTAAACCTCAGATTTTGCTCTTGGACGAGATTTCTGCAGGTGTGGACAAGGAAACTATCCCAACTTTAGTTACAGTTATTGAGCAATGTGCACAACAGAGCCTGGTCGTGGCTACGACTCACGACAACATTCTCGACAAGATTCCACACCGAGTCATTGAGCTAGACGATCTTGCTGCTGGCGTAGAACTACGATCTCGGTCTCTCTAAGCTGATTTGTTTTAGGAATTATAAATGCTTGAGTTTAAAAGTGTGCGCAAAAGGTTCGAGAAGAACGAGGTTCTGAAGGAACTCACTTTCCGGTTAGATGCAGGTGAGATCTTGGGCCTTTTGGCACCAAACGGTGGCGGCAAGACTACTGCTATGAGGATTGCTATGGGGCTCATCCCCTTTGATGACGGTGCCGTCACCGTTTTTGATAAGCCAGTGAAGCCTGGTGCAGTACGCGGTGTGGGATATATGCCAGAAGAACGTGGTTTATACCCAAATGAACGAGTTGAAGACCAGCTTCGGTATTTTGCAAGACTCAGCAAGATGTCGCCGACCGCAATTGATAGGCGAATGGTCGAGCTGTTGGACGAATTAAATGTCCTACGATATAAAAATAAGAAAGTCAAAGAGCTATCGCTTGGAAATAAGCAACGCGTCCAAATCGCTGCAGCATTAATCGGCAAACCTCAACTACTCATTTTGGACGAGCCCTTTTCTGGGCTTGACCCGATCGCAGTCCAATTTTTCAGCAATCTTCTCCGTAAATACGCATCCCAAGATGCAGGAATCCTCTTCAGCTCTCACCAGTTGGACGTCGTCGAGCAGGTGGCTACACGAATTGGGATTATGAAAGAAGGGCAACTGGCTTTCGATGGTGGCTTGGAAGAGCTGAAAAAGAACAACCGGAAGAGTATTGCTATTTTGCGTTTTCAACGAGACGAAGCATCTGCAAAAAGGGAGATTTCTTTTGAAAACTGTCCCAATGTCATCAGTTCTACGGTGAGCGCTGGGAAAGCGGAGCTAGAGCTCTCAGTAGAAAGGATCTCTGTGGAAGAAATCGCACTTTCTGGTTTAAGAGCAGAGGAAATAGTGGAAGTGTCGTACAAGCGCAACACATTTTCTGAAGCACTTTCTGAACTATATACCGAAGAAGAACAGACCGAATCGGTGAAAAATGAAGTTAGATAAGTATACTATTTGGGAAATCGCGAAGAAGGAAGCGAAACTTGGTGCATCCAGCAAAGCAGTATGGGGAGTGCTTGCAGTCGTTCTTATCGGGGCAGTAACGCTTATTGGCTTCGTGGGTGCAAAAATGGAGCATGATACAGTCACCGATCTTGAGACGTTAGTGCTCATTCTGGGGACTTTCCTTACCGTAGTAATGGGGATGGGTATCCTTATGAACAGCACATTAGTCGGAGGATCCATTAGTGAAGAAAAAGACAAGAAAGTAGTTGAGATTCTACTCTCCCTGGCTAGACCAGAAGAACTTTACATTGGAAAAATGCTCGGTCATTCCCTCATCGGTTTTACTCAGCTCTTTATCCTGTGGGTAACAGTCCTTATTTTTACGCTGGTCTTTGATATTTCCACACTGTCTAAACTGCCCATCTGGTTTTGTTTCGTCATGCTCGTATTTATGCTGTTAGCATACTTATTATTCACAGCTCTCTACGCGCTGGCTGGGGCACTCGTATCCAGCGTAGAGGATTATTCCGTCGCTCAGATACCGATTGTTTTCCTCTTCATGGCGTCAATGTTCCTGCCTTTTGCACCAATGATTGGATGGGGTTCATTAAACGATGGATGGATTCCGTTCGTGGCTTGGATACCGCCACTATCAATGACGCTGGCGCCAACCCTAGATGCTTTTGACGACGGACTATGGATCCGAACAATCTCCTCATTTGCAATCTTCTTTGTAGAAATTTCAATTCTAAATTATCTGGGAACCAACCTATTCCGTAAGAAAGTTCTAAAATAAAGAATACCTAATACTAATCCAGTTAAGCTAACGTGCTCAGTGTTCCGCCAGGTCAGATACGAAGCTGACACGAGAGTGTGCGGGGGTTTGGTTTACAGGTAGTCCGCAAATCGGTCGGGGTGAGCCACAGCTAGTTGGCTGATGGATCGTTTCCATCCGGCGACTTTCGCTACTTCAATGTCGAGTTCTGTTAGCCGGCGCGTGCCTTTAGGCACCATCTGGGGAGCAAACGTACCAGCACGATCCCTAGACACGGTTACTTGGGGTTGCCCGCAAATAGTGAATAACACATCGC
Organism: Corynebacterium sp. HMSC22B11; assembly: GCF_001815965.1. Taxonomy (NCBI): domain Bacteria; kingdom Bacillati; phylum Actinomycetota; class Actinomycetes; order Mycobacteriales; family Corynebacteriaceae; genus Corynebacterium; species Corynebacterium sp. HMSC22B11. The sequence continues at coordinate 7,860 of NZ_KV823512.1, forward strand.
TCACCCTCTTTTTGTATAGGCACACCTATTGAAAAATATTTCAACCGGAAAAGCGTTCAGCCAAAAGGTTAGGTAATGTTGGAACCAGTTTCCCATTATTTACCTAGCAGAAATGTCGTCGCGGCATTAGTTTTCTTGAAAAGAGGACAATTGAAAGCTGCTGTAGTAGGGAGCGGCCCGAACGGACTAGCTGCCGCTGTTGTATTGGCTCAGCATGGAATGGAAGTCACCGTATTTGAAGCGGATAAAACAGTAGGCGGTGGGATGCGTAGCCACGAGGGCCTCCGTGCAGGAGTTATTCACGACATGTGCTCCGCTGTTCACCCGCTAGCTATAGCTAGCCCTTTCTTCCGTGAAATGAAATTGGAGCGCCACGGACTAGACTTTGCGTTTCCTAAACTTGATTTGGCCCATCCCCTGGACGACGGTAGCGCTGGCCTCCTATACCGTAACCTCAGTCAGACTACAAAAAGAATGGGCAAAGATGAACTGTTGTGGCGTGCAACTTTTGGCCCACTAGCAAAAAACTTTAACTCCATTGCTTCCGATACGTTAGGTCCGGTGTTACGCGTTCCGCGTAGCGCAATGTGGACTGGACTGTTTGGCTTTAATGCAGTTCTTCCTGCCTCGCTGTCAGCGTTGCGATGGAGGGAGGAAAGCACACGTGCCTTGTTTGCCGGTATAGCTGCGCATGCTTTTTCCAGATTGGATACTCCACTAAGCTCTTCGGTGGGAACACTGTTGATAGCCGCCGCACATAATACAGGCTGGCCTGTCGCGGTAGGAGGAAGCCAGTCTATCGTGAAAGCGTTTCTTGCAGAATTGGCACAGTTGCGTGTAACGGTCATGTGCGGAACCCGCATTGACTCGCTCCAGCAAATTAATGATTTCGATGTGGTAATGCTGGACACCACACCGCAAGATGCGTTGAAAATACTCGGTGCTCGATTGCCGAAACGCATGCAGAAGGCATATTCACAATTTGCTCACGGGCCTGGGGCGTTCAAGGTGGATTTTTTGATTGAAGGCGATATTCCGTGGAGCAGCAAAGCGCTTCGGCAGGCGGGGACCGTACATCTGGGAGGTACTTTTGCAGAGATAGCGGAGGCAGAAAAGAGCATTGTAGCAGGAAAAATGCCTCATAACCCGTTCGTATTGCTGGGACAGCAGTACCTTGCAGACCCGAGCAGATCGGATGGAAAGCTCAATCCCGTGTGGGCTTATGCTCACGTACCGAACGGGTTCGATGCCGACGCCACGGAGCTGATAGTCCGTCAAATTGAACGATTTGCGCCCAATTTCCGAGATACCATTGTGGATTCAGTTTCGTTCAGCACCGAAGAGATGCAGCGCTATAACGCTAATTACGTAGGCGGTGATATCATCGGCGGCGCGTCTGGAGCACGGCAGCTTATTGCACGACCTATATTATCTCCTGATCCGTATTACACAGGGGTTTCGGGAGTATATATTTGTTCCTCTTCGACGCCACCAGGTGCGGGTGTACACGGGATGTGCGGGAAGCACGCAGCAGAAAGCGCTTTGAAGCATCTGCACCAGCGGTAAAAATGTTGGGCGGAAATCCTGGTTTGCGATGTATACTACGCTGAACTGCGCGGCCCCCTTTTCGGAATCTACCCCTACCTACCCTCAACCGGAAATGCCTCGTGATGGCCACTGAACCGAATCAGCTCGATCTGGCTGCCCATCTTGATGAAAGTAATCACTCAAACCTGGCCTAGGTGAACGTAGAAAGCTGATTTTTCATTTTCATCAATTATCTTATAATTAATACAGGCCACGGAGCGAACTACGCATCGCTTCATCTCAGCGAGGTAATAAACACATTGCCTACTACCACCGTCATTAGATACACAGTGTAAACAGAATTGATGTTGCAGCCCTCTAGCCTGCGTAATGGGTTTTTGTATCTGATTGGCTTTTAAAGATTTGCAGCCGAATTAAGCAGTCCCTAGCTTCTGGTTACCGCAATATGCGATCTTAAAAGCGTTTCCAGTTGACGTATGGATAACCTCGTTACCACCTTAATAGTTAGTGATCTATCTAGAACGAGATTCTTTTACTTGTATCGAGCTTAGTTTGGCATCGATGAACTAAGCTAGCAAATACGGATGGCGAGCTAGCATGTTGCTAGCTCGCCATCCGTATTTGGAAGAAAGATTACGTTGCGGAGATTGGCTTAGCTCCTCCGACTTCCCTGGACAGGTTATAGTGAGCAAGTACCAGGTAATGCGACTCCAGCCACAGGTGGACACATTGCAATCCTGACTTTTGCGGGATCATTCAGCGGAGATGTGAACGAGCTCGAACTCGGAAATGTACCAGCTAACGCCGTAGGAGCAATAGCGACTGATGCTAAAACGGTGGTTATTGCTACACCTAGACGATTGATTTTCTTCAAAATTTTCTCCTTTCACTTTGAAAGTGACGTTGGTGGAAATCGTGAATGCGCGATTAGGGTGAATTACGCCCTTAAGCACTGACATTTAGAGTACAGAATTTTTTAAATGGCGACATTTAATGTCGCCATAATTTATTTCCTTTGCTTTGAAAAGGAAATAAATGAACTTCGTTAGCTTGAATCGCGAGGCTTTGGTGGCAACCAAAGGTGCTGTTGCAAAGTTGGGGCAGTAGGAAGACC